>JAAYXN010000366.1 GCA_012515885.1 Rhodococcus sp. (in: high G+C Gram-positive bacteria) | reverse complement strand
GTCACCGTCGTCGTCGCCGATGTCATTGATCTTGATTACGGCCAGTCCAGCCCGATTGTGGGTGGCGCCGCGTCGACGGAGGAGGAGGAAGATATCCCTCCGCCCAATACGGCAGCGGGCCGTGCCGCTGCGATGCGTCCGCCGCGCGCCACCCCGAAACGGGTGATCCCGCAGGCTGAGCAGCCTGCGCCGCCGAAGAAGCGGCGTCGTGTGTGGTGGCTTGTTGGGGCGGTCGTATTGATCGCGGTTCTGGTGGGCGGCGCAATCTTTGGCCGCACAGTGGTGCGCGGCAGTTACTACGTGGGCGCTGACGACAATCGTGTGACGGTGCTTCAGGGTGTTCCCGGCTCGATCCTCGGCTATTCGCTGCAGGAAGCCAACCTTGTCGGCTGTGTCTTTAACTCTGGTTCGTTGACGCTGGTGTCACCCGATAGCCTCCCGTCCGGCTGCGCCCTGCTTGAGGTTGATGACTTGCAGCCGTCAGCGCGCGCTCAGGTCCGCGCGGGCTTGCCGTCGGGCACCCTCGATGACGCCAAAGAGCAGATGATGCGTTTGGCTGACAACGATTTGCTGCCGGTGTGTGAGACGGAACGTCCCGCACCTGAGCCAGAGCCCGAACCTCAGCCGGAACCGGGCACTGAGGTGCCGCCCACCGCGGGTGAACAGCCCGCCGAGCAGGGCCCACCGACCCCAGCGGAGGGCCAGCCCGGTGAGCAGCCCGATCAAGAGCACGCAGAGGCTGTTCCCGGAGAAGAAGCCCCTGAACAGGCCGGACCTGTCGCGCCGCAGACACAGGTCCCGGGCCAGAACTGCAGGACGGCCGGCTGATGTCCGTAGCCCCCTCCGCACCGGGTGCACAGCCGTTCCCCAGCCCACCGGGCGGGTTCGCACCCGCACCGGAACCCTCGACGGGCCGCAACACTGAGCTAGCGCTGCTCGGTTTCGCAATCCTCGTCGTCACACTGTCGTTGCTGCTGGTGGAAGCAAGCCAGGAGCGATCCATCACGTGGGATCTCGGCAAGTACGCGTTGGCGTTCACCTTTCTGCTGGTGCTCGCGCACGTCGCGGTGCGTCGTTTCGCGCCGTACGCGGATCCACTGATTTTGCCGATCGTCGCACTGCTTAACGGTCTCGGTTTGGTGCTAATCCATCGGCTTGACCTCGCCGAACAGCAAGTAGCGACGGCGTACGGGCTGGCGGCGCCGTCACCGGACGCCACTCAACAGGTGTTGTGGACGATGCTGGCGATCGGCGGTTTCGTCGCGATGCTGGTGTTGCTCAAGGACTATCGACTGCTGGGCAAATACAGCTACACGATTGGTCTGGCTGGCCTGATCTTCCTGACCATCCCGGCGCTGCTGCCTGCCGCGTTTTCCGAGGTTAATGGCGCTAAAATCTGGATCCGGCTGCCCGGGTTCAGTATTCAGCCGGGTGAGTTCTCGAAGATCCTGCTCATCATCTTCTTCGCGTCCGTGCTGGTGCAAAAGCGTGACCTGTTCACCGTCGCCGGTAAACACATCTTCGGGATGGACCTGCCGCGGGCCCGTGACCTCGGCCCTATCCTCGTCGCCTGGATCATTTCCGTCGGCGTCATGGTGTTCCAGAAAGACCTGGGCACCTCACTGCTGCTGTTCAGCACCGTCCTGGTGATGATGTACATCGCTACTGAACGCGTCGGCTGGCTGGTTATCGGCGGCGGCCTGCTCGCGGTCGGATTCTTCTTCGCGTACCAAATGTTTGGGCACGTCCGGGTCCGCGTCCACACCTGGCTGGACCCGTTCGGCGACTACCACAACACCGGCTATCAGATTTCCCAATCACTATTCGGGCTGGCCACCGGCGGTCTCGCCGGAACCGGATTAGGTAGCGGCCGGCCCGCGCAAGTGCCGTTCGCGAAAACCGACTTCATTACCGCAGCGATCGGTGAAGAACTCGGTCTGATCGGCCTCGCCGCGATCCTCATGCTGTTCCTGATCCTGGTGATCCGCGGCATGCGGACCGCGCTGGCGGTGCGCGACAGCTTCGGCAAACTCCTCGCCGCCGGCCTGTCGTTCACGATCGCGATCCAGGTGTTTGTGGTCGTCGGCGGCGTCACCAAACTGATTCCGCTGACCGGGTTGACCACACCGTTCGTCTCCTACGGCGGCTCATCGCTGCTAGCCAACTACCTACTGATTGCGATTTTGATCAAAATTTCTGACGCTGCGCGCCGTCCAGCTACGCCCAAACGCAAGGCTCCGGCACCGATCTCTGACGCTCCGACCGAGATGGTGCAGCGCCCGTGAACACACCTTTGCGCCGAGTCTCGATGGCCGTGATGTTCCTGGTCGTCGCTCTGCTCGCCAACGCCACCTACGTCCAGGTCATCAAGGCCGACAGCCTGCGCGCTGACCCCCGCAACTCGCGGGTGCTGTTAGACGAGTATTCCCGTCAGCGCGGACAGATCTCGGCGGCCGGTGAAGTGTTGGCCGTCTCCATCCCGACGGATTCGCGCTACAAGTATTTGCGCGTCTACCCGGAGAACCCGGCGTCGCCGCTGAGCGCCCTCGCGTACGCGCCGATCACCGGTTTCTACTCGATGCAGTACGGCAGCACCGGGCTCGAACGCGCCGAAGACACGATCCTCAACGGCTCCGACAACCGCCTGTTCGGGCGTCGTTTCTCGGATATGTTCTCCGGCCGCGACCCGCGCGGCGGCAACGTCATCACCACGATCAACCCGGTGATGCAGCAGGTCGCGTTCGACCAGCTGACCTCCCGCGGCTACACCGGGTCGGTTGTTGCGATCGAACCGAGCACCGGCCGTGTCCTGGCGATGGTGAGCACCCCCAGCTACGACCCGAACCTGCTGTCCGGTCATGACGGGGCGCTTTCTACCGCCGCGTGGGAAGAACTCAACGCCGACCCGTCCAAACCGATGCTCAACCGGGCCGTATCCGCGACCTACCCACCCGGGTCGACGTTCAAGGTCGTCACCACCGCGGCAGCACTCTCCCGCGGCACCAACCCGGACGACCAGTTCACCGCCGAGTCACGCATCACGCTGCCCGGCACGTCCACCACGTTGGAAAACTACGGCGGCGCGCACTGCGGCGCCCACCCGACGGTGACGTTGCGTGAAGCCTTCGCCCGTTCCTGCAACACCGCATTCGTCGAAATGGGTATCCGCACCGGCGACGACACGTTGAAAGAGCAGGCCGGGAACTTCGGTATCGGCAACGAAGTTGTTGGTATGCCGTTCCCCATCGCCGAGAGCACCGTCGGCGCCATCTCAGACAACGCTGCGCTTGGCCAAAGCAGCATCGGCCAACGCGATGTTGCCGTCACGCCGCTGCAAAATGCTGTCGTCGCCGCTACCGTGGCCAACGGAGGCGTCCGGATGCAACCACATCTCGTATCGGAACTTCAGGGCCCTGACCTGGCAACGTTGGACACGGTGAAACCGGTATCTGACGGTCAAGCCATCAGCCCTGAGGTCGCGGCAACACTGACCGAACTGATGATCGGTTCGGAAGAACACACTGGTGGCGAAGGGCAAATTCCGGGTGTGCAGATTGCATCAAAGACGGGTACCGCTGAGCACGGCTCCGACCCACGCAACACCCCGCCACACGCCTGGTACATCGCGTTCGCGCCGGCTCAGAACCCGACCGTGGCGATCGCTGTGATCGTCGAAGACGGCGGTAATCGTGCACTCGCCGCTACTGGAGGCTCGGTGGCGGCGCCGATCGGACGTGCTGTGATCGCAGCCGGATTGCTAGGGGGCTGACTCATGCCACTCAATAACGGAGCACTCATCGCCGACCGGTATCGCCTGATCCGGCTCATCGCGACCGGCGGAATGGGCCAGGTGTGGGAGGCCGACGACAACCGGCTGGGCCGTCGAGTCGCGGTGAAGGTTCTCAAATCAGAATTCTCGTCAGACCCAGAGTTCCTCGAACGCTTCCGGATGGAAGCCCGCACGACGGCGATGCTCAACCATCCCGGTATCGCCGGGGTCTACGACTACGGCGAAACCCTGGATTCGGCGGGAGATTCCACCGCCTACTTGGTGATGGAGCTGGTCAACGGTGAGCCCCTCAACGCTGTCCTCGCACGGGTGGGCCGTTTGGCTCCCGCGTACGCGTTGGACATGTTGGAGCAGACGGCCCGCGCACTGCAGGTCGCGCACGCCGCTGGCGTCGTGCACCGCGACGTCAAACCGGGCAACATCCTCATCACCCCCACTGGTCAGGTGAAGATCACTGACTTCGGTATCGCGAAAGCGATCGAAAGTTCACCGGTGACCCGGACCGGCATGGTGATGGGTACCGCCCAATACATCGCGCCCGAGCAGGCACTCGGCCAAGACGCCACCACCGCCAGTGACGTGTATTCGCTGGGCATCGTCGGCTACGAGGCCCTGTCTGGTCAGCGTCCCTTTGTTGGCGACGGCGCCCTTACCGTCGCAATGAAGCATGTCCGGGAAACGGCGGCGCCGCTGCCGGAGGATTTGCCGCCGAATCTTCGGGAACTCATTGATCTGACGATCACGAAAGATCCCCTCGCGCGCTACCACGACGGCGGCGAATTCGCGGAAGCCGTTGCCGCTGTCCGTGCTGGTCGCCGTCCACCGATCCCCGGCTCAGCCGGCGCGAGCGCGACAGTACTGCCACCACCGATGACGGGAATGACCCAGGTCATTCCCCCCACCACCGGATACGTCGGCCCCCCGCCCGCCGCCTACGACTCCGCACCGTACGACTCGGGTAACGACAACGATGATCGCGGCGGTTTAACTAGTGGACAGAAAGCGGTCGCGTGGGCGGCAGGTGGTCTACTCCTGCTGGCAGCGCTCGTTACCGGCGGAGTACTGCTGCTCGGCCAAGCCGGTAACAACGATCGACCAGCCCCGCCGCCGATCACCCCGCTGCTGCCGACACTGACAGTCGCCCCGCCGACCACAACGCAGGCGCCTGTCACCACCACAGAACCACCGGTCACGACAACGACGACAACGCCGCCGGTCACCACAACGACCACGACGGAACCGACGACGACAACCACGACCACGACAACCACCACCGAACCGACGACGACAACCACGACCACGTCGGAGGAGTCGACTACCGAACCCGAGCAAGGACTGCCATGACGACACCGCGAAACCTCTCCTCCCGGTACGAGCTGGGCGAGATACTCGGCTTCGGCGGGATGTCCGAGGTTCACCTCGCGCGTGACGTTCGGCTCAGCCGGGACGTGGCGATCAAGGTGCTGCGCGCGGACCTCGCGCGCGACCCCACGTTCTATCTACGCTTCCGCCGTGAAGCCCAGAACGCCGCGGCCCTGAACCATCCGGCGATCGTCGCTGTCTACGACACCGGTGAAGCGGAGACCGAAGCTGGGCCACTGCCGTACATCGTGATGGAGTACGTCGAGGGCGACACGCTCCGCGACATCGTCCGCTCCGAAGGGCCGATGGCGCCGCGCCAGGCGATGGAAGTCATTTCCGATGTGTGTGCGGCACTGGACTTTTCGCACCGCAACGGCATTGTGCACCGCGACGTCAAGCCCGCCAACGTCATGATCAACCGGGCTGGCGCTGTCAAGGTGATGGATTTCGGTATCGCCCGCGCCATTTCTGATGCGTCGAGCCCGATGACGCAGACTGCCGCCGTGATCGGCACCGCCCAGTACCTTTCACCTGAGCAGGCCCGCGGCGAGCAGGTTGATGCGCGTTCAGACGTGTATTCGCTTGGTTGCGTGCTGTTCGAAATCCTCACCGGTGAACCACCGTTTAAGGGTGATTCGCCGGTCGCGGTGGCATATCAGCATGTTCGGGAAGATCCGCGGACCCCGTCGGATCTCAATCCTGATATTCCACCGGCATTGGATTCAGTGATCCTCAAGGCCATGAGCAAGAACCCGGCCAACCGGTACCAAAGTGCCGCGGACATGCGCAGCGACCTGGTTCGGGTACTCAGCGGGCAGCGTCCGAGCGCACCGATGGTGATGAGCAACGCCGACCGCACCACGTTCCTCGGCGCGGTCGATGACGACGGCGGCGCCCCGCCGTCGGGCTACTCCGGTCGCGATTACAGCGGTCGGGGCGACGACGATTCAGATTCAGATCGCCGCGGCGGTAGTCCACTGCGGATCGCGTTGATCGCCCTCGCCGTGTTGATGGTGATGACGGTTGTTGGCGCGTTCATTTGGGCATTGGGTCCGGGCTCACCGAACCAGGTGGCGGTCCCGGATGTTTCTGGTCAAAGCGTGGAGCAAGCCGAGTCCACCCTCAATAACCTCGGTTTCCGTACTGAACGTCAAAGCAGACCTGACGCGAACATGGCTGAGGGCAACGTCATCGGCACGCGTCCGTCTGCCGGTTCACAGGTTGATGAACGCAGCACCATCACCTTGGACGTCTCAACGGGTCCGCAGCAGATCAGCGTGCCCAGACTGATCGGGCTGACCCAGGAAGAGGCCGAGAAAGCTCTCACCGCAGTCGGGTTGCGGGTGGACCGCAGCATCGGCCGTGAACCGTCTGATGTCGAAGACCTCGACAAGGTGATTCAGCAGGATCCAGCTGCTGGTGGCCGCGCGTCGGCTGGCTCGACGGTGGTGTTGACGCTCGGTAGTGGCCCGGAGGAAATCCGTGTGCCCGACGTGACCGGTCAGCGTGAAGAGCTTGCCCGCACCAACCTGGAGGCAGCCGGTTTTAAGGTGAGCGTCGTCCAGGTCGATTCGTCTCTCGACGAGGGGCTTGTGGTGGCCACCGATCCACCGGCCGGTACCGATGCGAAAACTCCCGAGATTGAGATGCGGGTGTCGACGGGCGTCAACATGGAGATGCCGGACCTGAGCGGCATGACGGTGTCGCAGGCACTGTCAGCGCTGCGTCAGGCTGGCTGGAACAACTCTGCGTCGTCGCTGGGACAGAGCCAAGTCAACACTCTCGACCCAGGTTCAGTGGGCCGGATCGTCAACCAGCAGCCTGCGGCAGGCAGCGAGATCCCCCGAAACGGGCGAGTGTCCGTAGGCGTGGGCGCTCTCGGCCTGCCCCGCTAGCTACGCGCCGAGCGCGGTCGCCACTTCGTGTTCGAGAGTGGCGACCAGCGTCTCTGCCGGTGCCTCACCCGCGACGGCTAACCAGTTCGCGAGCATCCGGTGCCCACCCTGGGTGAGCACAGATTCGGGATGGAACTGCACACCGTGGATGGGTAGTTCACGGTGACGCATCGCCATGACGATGCCGCTTTCCGTCGTGCCCGTCACCACCAAATCGTCGGGGATGGTTTCGGGAAGCACCGTCAGCGAGTGGTAGCGGGTGGCGGTGAAAGGGTCCGGCAGGCCAGCAAGGACACCCTCGCCGTTGTGGTGAACGAGGCTGGTTTTTCCGTGCAGCAACTCCGGCGCCCGATCAACAGTGCCACCAAAGACTGCACCGATCGCCTGATGCCCGAGACACACACCGAGCAGCGGAGTCTGCTCATCCGCACACGCAGTGACCAGGTCCATCGTGGCCCCAGCCCGCTGCGGAGTGCCCGGCCCGGGGCTCAGCAAAATGCCGTCAAAATCCTTCGCGGCCTGCGCAATGTTGGCGGCGCCGGTCAGCTTGTCGTCGTCGTTGCGCCACACCACAGCCTGCGTTCCGAGCTGGCCTAAATACTGCACCAGGTTGAACACGAAGCTGTCGTAGTTGTCGACGACGAGAATCCTCATGTGACCAGGGTAGAGGCCAACTAGTCGCCGCTGTAGGCCGGGATCGTCAATTCCCCAGACGTGTCCTGGGCGTATCCCAACCCGAACCGGACCGCGTACTGCTTAAACACCCGGATGCCCGTCGAATTATCCAGGGCCGCTTGCAGCCGAGCCGGATCCCCAATCGCGCTAATAACGTACGGCGGACTATAGGTGCGCCCATGCAGCAGCAGCGTGTTGCCGATACACCGCGGCGCTGATGTTGCGATCAGCCGCTGATCCTGCATGCTCATCGCCTCAGCACCGCCCGCCCACAGGGCGTTGAGCACGGCCTGCACATCATGTTGGTGGACGACGAGGTCGTTGGGAGTCGCGTCTGCCGGATAGCGTCCATCGGCGCCGCGGGGCGCGTCGGTCATAGTGACGGTGATTCCCGGGCCGATCATCGCGGTGCGTCCGCTATCGACGCTCAGAGCCTCAATATCGCCCAGTACCGCGGCGAGTTCGTGGTTCGACGAGGCGGCGGAGTGCTGCAACTGTTCTACCTGCGCGGCGAGAGCGTCCCGCTCGGCGCTGGCTTCGTCCGCGTTGGCTTGTGCACTGCGCACCAGGTCCGACACGCGGGTGGTGTCGCGGGCCCGGATCTCGTTGCCTGCAGAAACCTCCCGAGTGGTTGCCACGAGAAGCCCGGCAACGACGCACACAACGAGCACAAGGATTCGCCATCCGGTGCTGCCGCCTACGAACGCTCGGCTCACTCGTTCCCCCAGCTCTCGACTCGTATCGGTTGATCGACGGCTCTACGTTAGCGTGTACCTATACGGAGAGGACATCATGCCTAAGTCGAAAGTGCGTAAGAAGGACGCCGTCAGCGTCTCCCCCGCGAACCGGACACCCGTCAAGGTCAGCGCTGGGCCGTCGAGCACGTTGTATGTGGCCGTCATGCTCGGGCTCATGCTCATCGGGTTGGCCTGGCTGATTGTGTATTACTTGGCTGCCGACCAGCTCACCTGGATGGGCAATCTCGGTGCCTGGAACTTCCTGATTGGTTTCGGGTTCATGGTCGCCGGTTTGATCATGACGATGAAATGGCATTAACAGCGCCAATTACATCAGTGTGATTCATCCCCAGTGTGGAGTAACCCTGTGGATAACCCGAGCTGGAGGCAAGAATCGATGAATCTGCAATGACCGACGAGGTGACGTTGCAGTGGTCAACACCGCAGTCCGGGATCGCCGCCCTCTACGGCGGCGGTGCCGTGCTCGCTATTGCCGGTGTACTCATTCCGACGGAGCTGTCCGGGCAGGTATTGGTGCTGCTCGGCGCCGCCGGACTGGTCTTCATCGCGACGTTCGCGCTGCGTCAACGTCCCCGGCTAGCGGTGCTGCCTGGTGACAGCGGGATCGAATGCGTGCGGATCAGTGGACGGCGCGTGTTCACGAAAGAGCAGATTGAACGCATCCGCGTCGTGAAATATCCGCGACTGGGCCGTCGCGTCCCCATGCTGGAGATCGACGTGCTCGATGGGGACTACGAGCGCCTACTCATTTTTGGTCGCTGGGATCTGGGTGAACGCCCGCAAACCGTCTTCGATGCCCTCGCGGTGCACGGACTGGTTCCACCAGACGGCGCTGTGTCAGCGGACTGAGCTAAAGGCCAAACTGCTCACGCAGCTGCATCACCCGCACAGCCATGAGCGTGCCCGTGATGACGCCGACCGCGGCCATGGCGTACCAGCCGATTCGCACGGCCTTCTCCCGGTTACGTCCGGCGCCCAGCCATTCGGGAACGAACAGCAAACCGGCGGTCGCCGCGGCGCCAGCCGCCAAACCACCGAAGTGGCCCCAGAAGGAAATGTTCGGGATGGTCACGCTGATCACCACGTTCAACACGATCAGGGCGATGATCGGGGTGGGGCTGCGCTTGAGGCGCAGCAGAATCAGCAGCTCGGCACCCAACAGACCAAACACTGCGCCTGACGCACCCGCGGTGAGCGACATCGTGTCGAAGAACATCACGGCGGCGCTGCCACCGAGAATCGACAGCAGGTAGACGGCACTAAACCGGGCCCGACCCAAGATGGCTTCGACATCGCGCCCGAAAATGTAGAGCGCGAACATGTTGACGGCCAAGTGCATGGGACCAAAATGCAAGAACCCGCTGCCGAGGACACGGATCCATTCGCCGACCGCAACCAGCGGCGCGAACAGTGCCCACGACTCGAAGAGGGACGAGCCGGGGAAGTTGTCCATGACACTGCCGGCCTGAGCCGCAGTGACCAGGAACGCCAAAATATTGAGCCCGATCAGCGTGTACGTCACGTACGGCTTGGCCTGTGCCCGCAGCGGCGCACCCGCGATCGTGCGGGCTTGACGCACGTCCTTGTTACCTGATTTCACACAATCAACGCACTGCTGTCCCACAGAGGCCTGCTGCAAACAGTTGTGGCATGAGGGTCGGCCGCAGCGCGTGCACGCCAACCCTGTTGGTCGATCAGGGTGGCGAACGCACCGCGGCTGGAGCGGAGCACCATCATTCGCGCCGCCCCAGCCGGGGTTCGTCATGTCTTAAGTCCTTTACGTCAGTGAGACACCCACTATAAGTGGGGGCGAATCACTCGACCGTAACGCTGTTGATCACCACGGGATCGGTGGGGCGGTCGCCGCGGTCGGTGGCCGTCGTAGCGATAGCGTCCACAACCTTCTTCGAATCCGCGTCCGTGACCTCACCGAAAATGGTGTGGCGACGGTTCAGGTGCGGGGTTTCGGTGACGGTGATGAAGAACTGGGAGCCGTTGGTGCCCGGGCCAGCGTTAGCCATAGCCAGCAGGTAGGGGCGATCAAACTGAAGCTCGGGGTGGAACTCGTCGCCGAACTTGTAGCCGGGGCCGCCAGCGCCGGTGCCCGTCGGGTCACCACCCTGGATCATGAATCCGTCGATGACGCGGTGGAACGTCGCGCCATCGTAGAAAGGCCCAGCGTTGCTGCCGGAAGCGTTAGCCGTCGAGTAGTCCTTGGTGCCGTCTGCAAGCCCAACGAAGTTCTCGACTGTCTTCGGTGCGTGGTTGCCGAACAGCTCAATCTTGATATCGCCACGGTTGGTGTGCAGCGTCGCGGTTGCTGTCTTTTGAGGTGAAGTCACTCCTCCATGGTGCCACTTCCCCATCTCGCACACGAGCACCGGTGAGGATCGCGCCCGCATCACGCCACCAGTTCGAAACTGCGCATAGAGTGGGTTCATGACTTCAACGCCGCAACTCTCCGAAACTGTCTCGTCGTTGCAGCAGTCCGCAGCAGCGTCATTGCGACCCGCAGCAGCTCGCGCTGAAGATGTCCTGGGTCAGGTCCGCGAAGATGTCGCGGCCAAAGCTAAGGATGTCGCCGCTAAGGCGAAAGATGTCAGTGTTGCCGCCGCCGAATCAGACACGGCAGCCAAGGCACGCAGCGCAGCCGCATCCACTGTCCTCGCTGTTGGCCGGGGCCTCACTGTCGCGGGACTCTTCGCGCGCCGTGAAGGCACCCACCTGGCAAAGGTCGCCAAGAAAAAGGCCAAGGAAGCCTCTGAGGCTCGGGCTCAGCATGCCGATCGCAGCGAGAAGGCAGATTCCGCGGCCCGCACTTCGCGTCGACGTCGCCGCATCGCCGTGTTCGGAGTCCTGGCGCTAGTTGCCATTGGTGGCGTGATTTTTGCTCGCAGTCGCCGCAGCGAGCACCCTCCGGTCGCACCGGCGCCGCCGTCAATCAACGATCTGGTCGATAGCCAGCCGACGGTTTCCGATGCGTCGGCTGCAGCGGATGCTGATCCATCGCCAACACAGAAGCCGGGGGCGTAACTCTCCCGGCCTCGCTGCCGCGACAACCTGCCGAGTACGGCGGCATAGCTGCGGTCGACACGCAGCTACCAAGGTTCTCTACGTGGTGGTCCCGTACAGAGTTGCCGATACCCTGTGTGCGTGAGCCCCGACACACCTCCCGGCCCCCACACAATTCAAGGCCCCCACACAGCTCAAGACGGGGTGGCGTTACGCGTCCTCGTCTACAGCGACAACCCGCACACGCGCACTCGGGTGATGCAGGCGTTGGGTACGCGCCCACATCCTGACTTGCCGCGGCTGTCCTATGTGGAGGTTGCTACCGGGCCCATGGTCATCGAATACATGGATGCGGGCGGAATTGACCTCGCGATTCTCGACGGCGAGGCCACCCCCACTGGCGGCATGGGCATCGCTAAACAACTCGACGACGAAATTGACTTACGGCCACCAACATTGGTGTTGACCGGACGGCCCGACGACGCCTGGCTCGCCAAATGGTCCCGAGCCGACGCTGCCGTCCCCCAGCCCATTGACCCCATGGAATTGACGGCGGCTGTGGTGGGTCTGCTGTTGAAAACTCCGCGCTAGCGGCGGTATGGGCGGCCCGTCGGGGTCCGGCACGCACATCATGACCTGGAATTAGTCCAGTTTTGCGAGACCTGTCACACATCAGTTGTACTCTCGTGGCGTAGATCACAGCTACGAGAGGAGCGGGCCGCATGAATCTGTACGCGCCGATCCTCGTTTTGGGCACGCTCGCTGCGTTATTCGCCGTTATTTCCGTGGTCGCGGCGTCCGCTATTGGGCCGCGTCGGTACAACCGCGCCAAGCTTGAGGCGTATGAGTGCGGTATTGAGCCCGCTCCGCATCCGCCTGGTGGACGATTCCCGGTCAAGTACTACCTGACGGCGATGCTGTTCATCATTTTCGACATCGAGATCGTCTTCCTCTATCCGTGGGCGGTTCATTTCGACGCACTCGGCGTATTTGGGCTGGTAGCGATGGCGCTGTTCGTGTTCAACGTTGCTGTGGCGTACGCGTACGAGTGGCGACGAGGGGGTCTGAGTTGGGAGTGAGGCTGCCAGCACGTGACCGCCGTGGGCCAACGGTTCACTACCGAGTGCCGAAAGTGGGTTGAGGGCAATGGGACTCGAAGAGAAGCTACCGAGCGGGTTTTTGCTGAGCACTGTCGAATCACTTGCGGGCTACCTGCGTAAAGGGTCGCTGTGGCCCGCCACTTTCGGTTTGGCGTGCTGCGCTATCGAGATGATGGCGACCACGTCGGGCCGGTTCGATATTGCGCGCTTCGGTATGGAGCCGTTCCGGGCGTCACCGCGGCAGGCCGATTTGATGATTGTTGCTGGCCGCGTCAGCCAGAAGATGGCGCCGGTGCTGCGCCAGGTGTACGACCAAATGGCGGAACCAAAATGGGTGCTCGCGATGGGGGTGTGCGCGTCGTCGGGCGGGATGTTCAACAACTACGCGATCGTTCAGGGCGTCGACCACGTGGTGCCGGTCGATATCTATCTGCCGGGCTGTCCGCCCCGCCCGGAAATGCTGCTCAACGCGATCATGATGCTGCACGAGAAGATCGCGCATATGCCGCTGGGGGTTAATCGGGACGAGGCGGTGCGGGCGGCTGAAGCCGCAGCGCTGGCTAGTTCACCCACCATCGACTTGCCGCTGACGGTGCGTGTGGCTGGAAGCGGAGCTGACCATGCAGCTGGAAGCGGAGCTGACCATGTAGCCGGTAGCGGTGGGGGTGCGTCATGACCGATCAGGAAGATCGCACCAATCCTTTCCATGAGCGGCTTGATCTTGATGATTTCGGGCAGGGCTCTAGCGGAGCAGGTAGTGACTCTCGTTCTAGCGAAGTTATTGGTGTGCGTCGCGGCATGTTTGGGGTGGCCGGCACGGGCGATACCTCTGGGTATGGCGGTTTGGTTCGTCCAATTGAGTTGCCGCACAGCTCTCCCCGCCCGTACGGCAGTTATTTCGATGACGTCGCGGATCTTCTTGAACAGGCGCTTGTCGAGGCGGGAGCTGCTTCAGCGATCGAGTCGGTGGTGGTCTATCGGGAAGAAATCACGTTCCATATTCGCCGCGAACACCTCCCGGTGGTCGCGCGCGTGCTGCGTGATCACCCGGGGTTGCGGTTTGAACTGTGTCTGGGTGTGAGCGGCGCCCACTATCCGGGTGAGGCTGGCCGAGAACTGCACGCGGTGTACCCGCTGATGTCGATCACTCATAACCGGCGGATACGGCTGGAAGTGTCGGTGCCCGATCAGGATCCGCATATCCCGTCGGTGTATTCGGTCTATCCCACGTGCGATTGGCATGAACGCGAAGCCTACGACTTTTTCGGCATCCAGTTCGATGGCCATCCCGCGCTGACTCGCATTCAGATGCCTGATGACTGGCAGGGGCATCCGCAACGCAAGGACTACCCGCTCGGTGGGGTGCCCGTCGAATATCACGGTGCGCAGATCCCGCCCCCTAACGAGCGGAGGTCCTACAACTAATGGCCACACACGTCAGCAACTACGACGGCGGTGGAGTCACCTACACCGTCGGCGGCAACGATTGGGACGAGGTCATTGATGCCGCGTCGCGTGCCCAAAACGAACGCATCGTCGTCAATATGGGTCCGCAGCATCCGTCCACGCACGGGGTGCTGCGTCTGATCCTTGAGATTGAGGGCGAGACGGTCACTGAGGCTCGCTGCGGTATCGGCTACCTGCACACCGGGATCGAGAAGAACCTCGAGTACCGCAACTGGACGCAGGGCGTCACTTTCGTGACCCGAATGGACTATCTGACACCGTTTTTTAACGAGACGGCGTACTGCCTGGCTGTGGAAAAACTTTTGGGCATCACCGAGCAGATCCCTGAGCGCGCCACCGTGGTGCGGGTGCTGCTTATGGAACTCAACCGCATTTCCTCGCATCTGGTGGCGCTGGCCACGGGCGGTATGGAACTCGGTGCGGTCACGGCCATGCTGTTCGGTTTCCGTGAAAGCGAACTCATTCTCGATGTTTTCGAGGCCATCACCGGGCTGCGGATGAACCACGCCTACATCCGGCCGGGTGGGCTGGCGCAGGATCTCCCCAGCGACGCCGTCCCAAAAATTCAGGAGCTACTGAAGATTCTGCCGAAGCGTTTCCGTGAGCTTGAGCTGATGCTCGATGACAACCCGATCTGGAAGGCACGCACCCGCGGCATCGGGTACCTCGATCTCACCGGCTGCATGGCGCTGGGAGTAACCGGCCCAGTCCTCAAAGCCACCGGCCTACCCCACGATCTGCGCCGCACCGATCCCTACTGCGGGTACGAAAACTACGAGTTCGACATCGTCACCGACACCGGCAACGACTGCTACGGCCGCTACCGAGTGCGGGTCGAAGAAATGACGCAGTCCCTACGCATCGTCGAGCAATGCCTGGACCGTTTGAAGCCGGGCCGCGTCATGGTCGAAGACGCGAAAATCGCCTGGCCCGCCGATCTGAAATTAGGCGCTGACGGGCTCGGCAACTCCCCCGAACATATTGCCCGAATCATGGGGAAATCCATGGAAGGGCTCATCCACCACTTCAAACTGGTCACCGAGGGTTTCCGGGTGCCGCCCGGCCAGGTGTATGTGGCCGTCGAATCCCCGCGCGGCGAGCTGGGGGTCCATGTCGTCAGCGACGGCGGCACCCGCCCCTACCGCGTGCACTACCGCGACCCGTTTTACCAACCTGCAGGCAGTAGCCGCTATGTGTGAAGGCGGGATGGTCGCTGACGTCATCGCATCGGTGGCCAGCATCGACCCCGTCATGGGAGGGGTGGACCGATGAACGAACCCGTATTTGTCCAGTTGGGACCGCTCCAGGGCGAGGCACCCCAAATGTTTCGGCCCGGTGCGCGCCGCAGTTACCCACCCGAGGTGATCGCGCGTCTCGACGTCGATGCCAAAGACATCATCGGCCGCTACCCGCAGCCACGGTCAGCGCTGCTGCCGCTGCTGCACCTCGTGCAAGCCGAGGACGGCTACATCACTCCCGCGGGCATCGAGTTTTGCAGCAACCTGTTGGGGCTCAGTGGCGCCGAAACTCTCGCCGTCGCCAGCTTCTATTCGATGTATCGACGCGAAAAGACAGGCCGCTACCTGGTGGGAGTGTGCACCAACACGCTGTGCGCGGTCATGGGCGGCGACGCCATCCTCGATTCGCTGTGCTCGCACTTGGGCATCAAACCGGGTCAGACCACCGAGGACGGCACGGTCACCCTCGAACACATCGAATGCAACGCGGCCTGCGATTACGCGCCCGTCGTCATGGTCAACTGGGAGTTTTTCGATGACCAGACCGTCGAATCTGCATTGGCCCTGGTCGATCAACTACGCGCAGACACCGCCGTCGATCCGTCTCGGGGCGCTGCGTTGACGTCATTCCAAGACACTGCGCGCGTCCTCGCTGGCTTCCCGGACGCCGACCCCGGTGCGGTGGCTGCGGGTTCGGTCGGTGCGGCGACACTCGCTGGACTAGAGATCGCCCGCGCAGGTGATACCGCGCTGACGCCGGTCCTCAGTGCGCACTGGGATGAGCCTCAGTCCTGGGACATCGAGACCTACCGCAGCCACGACGGATACCGCGGATTGGAGCTGGCTCTCGACCTGCACCCCGATGCGGTGATCGCGAAAGTCAAGGAGTCGGGGTTGCGTGGCCGCGGCGGCGCGGGATTCCCTACCGGACTCAAGTGGGGCTTCATTCCGCAAACCGATGACCCCGAATCCGCTGAGAGCACAGCGCCCCCGCACTATCTGGTCGTCAACGCCGACGAGTCTGAGCCCGGCACCTGCAAAGACATGCCGCTGATGCTCGCGAACCCGCACGCACTTATTGAAGGCGCGATCATCGCGGCGTACGCGATCCGCGCCAAGCACGCATTCATTTATCTGCGTGGCGAGGTGGTCCCGGTGCTGCGCCGACTGCGTCACGCAGCCCAACAGGCCTATGACGCTGGGTATCTCGGCCGCGACATTCTCGGCTCCGGATACGACCTGGACCTCGTGGTGCACGCAGGCGCGGGCGCCTACATTTGCGGCGAAGAAACCGCGCTGCTCGATTCCCTGGAGGGGCGCCGCGGCCAGCCCCGGCTACGGCCACCATTCCCGGCCGTGGCCGGCCTGTATGCGTCGCCCACCGTCGTCAACAATGTCGAATCCATCGCTAGCGTGCCCGCGATCATGGTGCGCGGCACCGACTGGTTCCGGTCAATGGGCACCGAAAAGTCGCCAGGTTTCACGCTGTATTCGCTGTCCGGGCACGTCAACCAGCCCGGCCAATACGAGGCACCGCTCGGGATCACGCTGCGACAACTCCTCGACTACGCCGGGGGCATCCGCGACGGCAAAGCATTAAAGTTCTGGACGCCGGGCGGCTCATCAACGCCGCTGCTGACTGCTGAGCATCTCGATGTCCCCCTCGACTACGAGGGCGTCGCGGCTGCCGGATCGATGCTGGGTACCAAGGCCCTTCAAATTTTCGACGACTCCACCTGCGTCGTGCGGGCGGTGCTGCGCTGGACCGAGTTTTACGCCCACGAATCGTGCGGCAAGTGCACGCCGTGCCGCGAAGGCACGTACTGGCTCGTGCAGATTCTGCGGCGGCTCGAAGACGGCGGCGGCAGCGAAGAAGACCTGGCGAAACTCCTTGATGTTTCTGACGCCGTTCTCGGCAAGTCGTTCTGTGCGCTGGGAGACGGCGCGGCCAGCCCCATCATGTCGTCACTGCAGTACTTCCGGGAGGAATACCAGGCGCATCTGCACGGCAACGGATGCCCGTTTAATCCCGACGATGCGCGCCTGGATCTACGTACTCGCAGCGGGGAGGGATAAAGCCATGACTCTGGCTAAAGGAACGGGCGATCAGGGCACGGATGAGAGCGAGCCGGTAGGCCCCGAGATGGTGTCGGTGACGATCGACGGCCATGACATGTCGGTGCCCGCAGGCACTCTCGTGATTCGTGCCGCCGAACTGATGGGTGTGCAAATCCCCCGGTTCTGCGATCATCCGCTTCTTGAGCCGGTCGGGGCGTGCCGTCAATGCCTCGTCGACGTTGAGGGCGGACGCAAACCGGTGGCCTCGTGCACCACCCCGGTTGCGGAAGGAATGGTGGTGCACACCCAGCTCACCTCACCGGCCGCCGAGAAGGCGCAGCGTGGGGTGATGGAACTGCTGCTCATCAACCATCCACTTGACTGCCCGGTGTGTGACAAGGGCGGTGAATGCCCGCTGCAAAACCAGGCGATGTCCACGGGCCGTCCCGAATCGCGGTTTGACGGTGTCAAACGCACTTTCCCCAAACCCATTCCACTGTCCACCGAGATACTGCTGGATCGGGAACGCTGCGTGCTGTGCGCCCGGTGCACCCGTTTTTCCAAGCAGGTGGCGGGTGATCCGTTTGTGGATCTGCTCGAGCGCGGCGCGCAGCAGCAGGTCGGGATCTTCGGTGGCGGCGACGAAGACAACGCTGAAGGCGAGCCGCTGGACTCGTACTTCTCCGGCAATACCGTGCAGATTTGCCCGGTAGGTGCGCTCACCAGCACCACCTATCGGTTCCGGGCCCGTCCCTTCGACCTCGTCTCCTCCCCCAGCGCCTGCGAGCACTGCGCGTCGGGGTGCTCCATGCGCACCGATCATCGGCGCGGAAAAGTGCTGCGCCGCCTCGCTGGTGACGATCCCGAGGTCAACGAGGAATGGAACTGTGACAAGGGCCGATTCGCCTTCACCTATGCGCGTGAACGCGACCGCATTGATACGCCGCTAATTCGCGGACAATCCGGCCAGCTAGAGCCCGCGTCGTGGTCGGAAGCATTGGCACTGGCCGGGCGCGGACTCGCTTCCGCCAGCAGCGTCGGTGTTCTCGTGGGTGGACGTTGCACGTGGGAAGACGCGTACGGGTACTCGAAGTTCGCGCGCATGGTGTTGGGTACCAACAATATTGATTTCCGGGCGCGTGCGTCCTCCCGTGAGGAAGAGCAGTTCCTTGCTAGCCGAGTTGCGGGACGGCGCGGCGCGGTCACTTACCGCGATCTCGTGTCGGCCCCGGTCGTGCTGTGTGTGGGTTTCGAGCCGGAAGAAGAATCACCGATCGTTTTTCTGCGGCTACGCAATGCAGTGCGCAGCGGCAGCCTCGCGGTGCACACGATTGCCCCGTTCCTCTCGGCTGGCGCAGAAAAGCTGTCTGCGACGCTCATCCAAACTGTTCCCGGCGACGAGGCAGCCGTTCTCGATCAGCTTCGTGGTTCGGAGCTGCTACGCACCCCCGGTGCCGTCATTCTCACTGGTGAACGGCTTGCCGCGATACCCGGTGCGCTGTCAGCGGCGGCCCGTCTGGCCGATGACACCGGTGCGCTACTCGGCTGGATTCCGCGGCGGGCAGGTGAACGCGGGGCACTCGAAGCCGGGGCGCTGCCGACACTGCTGCCTGGTGGGCGCCGTGTCGACGATGCGGACGCTCGCCGCGACGTCGCTCGGGTGTGGGGAGTCGATGCTCTTCCCGCACGTCCCGGGCGCGATACCGAGTCGATGCTTGCCGCCGCACGCAACTGGGAGTTGCCCGCGCTACTCGTCGGCGGCGTCGAACCTGACGATCTTCCCGATCCGGACGGTGTGACCGCTGCCCTCAAAACAGCCGGGCTGGTGGTCAGTCTGGAACTGCGTCGCAGCGCCGTCACCGAGCACGCCGACGTCGTCTTCCCTATCGCTCCCGTCGTGGAGAAGGAAGGCACGTTCCTCAGTTGGGAAGGACGTGTCCGCGCGTTTGATGCTGCTCTCGACACGGCAGCGATGTCGGACCTACGGGTGCTGTCCGCGCTCGCGGACGCGATGGGCACCCCGCTGGGTGTTCGGGATGCAGCGGGGGCACGCGGTGAACTGCGCAGGCTGGGCGCCGACGTCGACGAGGCTCAGGAGATCACCGGCAGCCCCGCGCCGGCCCGGACGCGCACGGCCGATCTTGGTGCCGGGCAGGCGATTGTGGCGTCCTGGCGCATGTTGCTCGATGAAGGACGTGGCCAGGACGGCGAACCGCATTTGGCGGGCACGGCCCGTACACCGGTGGCGCGCATTTCCGCGTCCCGAGCCGCTGAACTCGGCGTAATCGACGGCCAACCTGTCACGGTGTCCACTGACCGCGGCGCCATCACCCTGCCCGCTGCGATCACCGATCTCCCTGACGCCGTGGTGTGGCTGCCACTCAATTCCCCAGGCAGCAACGTGTACCGGCAGTTGAGTGTGGGGATTGGCGCGGTCGTCACTGTCACTGCCGGGACAGGCGTCGACTCCTCGGTGGACGCCGATGAGAGCGGGGAGGTGCAATGACCTACGACCTCTCCATGTTTGGGATCGACCCGTGGTGGCTGGTCATCGCCAAGTCCGTTGCCATCTTCGCGTTCCTTGTCGTGACGACGCTGCTGGTGATCCTCGCCGAACGCAAAGTGCTCGCGTGGATGCAGATGCGTGTCGGCCCCAACCGGGTTGGCCCGCTCGGCCTGCTGCAATCACTGGCGGACGGCGTCAAACTGGCGTTAAAAGAGGGCATTACCCCTAAGGGTGTGGATCGTCCCGTCTACGTGCTGGCTCCGGTGATTGCCGTCGTGGCCGCCATCATGGCGTTCGCGGTCATTCCGTTTGGCCCGGTGGTGTCGGTATTCGGCAATCAGACGCCGCTGCAACTGACCGATCTTCCCGTCGCCGTGCTGTATGTGTTGGCTGTCGCCTCAATCGGTGTGTACGGAATCGTGTTGGCGGGCTGGTCATCTGGATCGACGTATCCGCTGCTTGGCGGGCTGCGTTCGACCGCACAGGTCATTTCGTATGAGATCGCGATGGCACTGTCGTTCGCGACGGTGTTTCTGCTCGCAGGGACGATGTCGACGTCCGGGATTGTCGCTGAACAGTCCGGGACATGGTTTATTTTCCTGCTGTTGCCGTCGTTCCTGATCTACGCGGTGTCGATGGTCGGTGAAACAAACCGTGCCCCCTTCGACCTCCCCGAAGCCGAAGGTGAGCTGGTCGGCGGCTTCCACACCGAGTATTCGTCGCTGCGGTTCGCGATGTTCTTCCTCGCCGAATACATCAACATGGTGACGGTGTCCGCGCTGGCGACCACCCTGTTCCTCGGCGGATGGCACGCACCGTGGCCGGTCAATCTGTGGGACGGCGCCAACTCCGGCTGGTGGCCAGTCCTGTGGTTCACGATCAAGGTGTGGGGCTTCCTGTTCGTGTTCATCTGGTTGCGCGCCACACTTCCCCGCCTGCGCTACGACCAGTTCATGAACCTGGGCTGGAAAATCCTGATCCCCGCAGCACTGGTGTGGGTCATGGCCGTGGCGACCGCTCGTGCGTTCCTTGGTGACGGCTCCGATGCCCGCGCCATCGCACTGAGCGTCGCCGGTGTGGTCATCGCCGTCGTATTCCTGTTCTCGATCCGCAACACCCTGCGAGCGGCCGGAAAGCAAGACGGCGAACCCGATACGGCGGTCGATAGCGAGCCGTTCCACGCGGCAGCGGGCGGATTCCCCGTCCCACCCCTGCCCAATCAAGTGACGGCACCGGCAAAGGAGACAAGCGATGCCTGAATTTCTCGGCTCTATCGCAGGTTTCGGCGTCACGTTTTCCACGATGTTCAAGAAACCGAACACCGAGTCGTATCCCGAAGACAAGCGGCCCACCGCGCCGCGCTATCACGGCCGTCACCAACTGAACCGCTACGAAGACGGACTCGAAAAGTGCATCGGCTGTGAGCTGTGTGCGTGGTCATGTCCGGCCGATGCCATCTTCGTCGAGGGCGCCGACAACACCGAAGACGAACGCTTTTCCCCCGGTGAGCGCTACGGCAAGGTGTATCAAATCAACTATCTGCGCTGCATCGGTTGTGGGCTGTGCATTGAAGCGTGCCCCACGCGCGCGCTGACGATGACCAACGAATACGAACTCGCCGACGACAACCGCAGCGACCTGATTTACGACAAGTCGCGGCTCCTCGCTCCCCTACAACCGGGGATGGAGCTGCCGCCGCACGCGATGGTGCCCGGCAGCACCGATGAGGACTACTACTGCGGCACACTGCCGCGCGCCGACAACTCGGGTACAGCGGATAAGGCTGATACCGCAGGCAACGCTGAGTCCGAAAACGCTGCCACGGAAGACGAGCGGCCATGACATACGTACTGGCGGAATCGTTTACCCGCACCAGCGCCACCGAAGGTATCCAGTTTTGGATCCTGGGCACCCTCGCCGTCATCGGTGCGTTGGGCGTGGTGTGCGCGACGCGCGCGGTGTATTCGGCGCTGTTTCTCGCCATGACCATGATCATCCTGGCCGTTTTCTATATCGCCCAAGACGCCCTGTTCCTCGGCGTCGTTCAGATCGTCGTCTACACCGGCGCGGTCATGATGCTGTTCCTGTTCGTGCTGATGCTCGTCGGCGTTGATTCGTCGGATTCGCTGGTCGAGACACTGCGCGGGCAGCGGTGGGCCGCGATTATCGCAGGTATCGGGTTTGGTGCACTCCTGATCGGCGGCCTCGGTAATGCAGGGACACAGGCCTTTATCGGCTTCGACGAGCACGCCTCAGCCACCGGCGTCGAGGGCCTCGCTGAACTGATTTTCCTGCGCTACGTGTGGGCGTTCGAACTCACCGGAGCGCTACTGATTACCGCAACGATCGGCGCGATGGTTCTCGCCCACCGCGAACGGTTTGAGAGCCGCAAAACTCAAAAAGAGCTGTCCCAGGAACGTTTCCGGAAGGGGGAACGTGTCACCCCACTACCGAGCCCCGGCGTTTACGCCCGGCACAACGCGGTTGATCGTCCAGCTCTATTGCCGGACGGGACGTTTGCCCGCGATTCAGTTAGCCGAGTCCTGCCACCGCGGCCACCGTCGGACTACTCCGTGGGGCGGCACGCAGCCGAGGAACATGGCGGGCCTGAGCATGCTGGTGATGGGGGCGGGCAGCCATGAATCCGGAGAACTATCTGTTTCTGTCGGCGCTGCTGTTCACCATCGGAGCTGTCGGTGTGTTGGTGCGGCGCAACGCGATCGTGGTGTTCATGTGTGTCGAGCTGATGCTCAACGCCACGAACCTGTCGTTTGTGACGTTCGCGCGGATGCACGGCAACCTGCACGGGCAGGTGTTCGCGTTCTTCACGATGGTCGTGGCCGCCGCGGAAGTGGTCGTGGGGCTCGCGATCATCATGACCATTTTCCGCTCCCGCCGTTCGGCTTCGGTCGACGACGCGAACCTGCTCGAGTACTGACATGAGCGGGGGGATCTGGCTGCTGCCAGCGCTACCGCTCGCAGCTGCCGCCGTCCTACTTCTTGGTGGGCATCGCACGGACCGCTGGGGTCACCTGCTCGCTACCGCCGCCGCGTTCGCGTCGTTTGTGGTGGGCGCGGTGCTGTTCGCTTCGATGCTGGGCAGGCCCAGCGACGAGCGCGCCATCTCCGAACAGGTGTTTACGTGGATTCCCGTGGATTCGCTGCGCGTGGAGTTCGGGTTGCAGCTCGATCAGCTGTCGATGTGTTTCGTCCTGCTCATCACCGGCGTCGGCACCCTCATCCATATCTATTCGATCGGCTATATGCGCGGCGATCCCGCGCGTCGCAGATTCTTCGCGTACCTGGAGTTGTTCCTGGCCGCGATGCTGCTGCTGGTGCTCGCCGACAACTTCCTGGGCCTCTACGTGGGCTGGGAAGGTGTGGGGTTGGCGTCGTATCTGCTGATCGGTTTCTGGCAGAGCAAACCGGCTGCGGCCGCTGCGGCGAAGAAGGCGTTTGTCGTCAACCGAGTCGGTGACGTCGGGCTCGCGGTGGCACTGATGATCATGTTCGCCACGTTCGGTTCTGTCTCCTACGCCGATGTTTTCGCCGGTATTGATGGCGCAGGAACGGGTACAGCGACAGCGCTCGGGCTGCTGCTTCTGTTGGCGGCATGCGGCAAGTCCGCGCAGGTGCCGCTGCAAGCCTGGCTTGGGGACGCGATGGAAGGCCCCACCCCGGTCTCGGCGCTGATCCACGCGGCAACAATGGTCACTGCGGGCGTCTACCTCATCACCCGCGCCCACGTGATCTTTGAAGCCGCACCGGCAGCGCAGGTGGCCGTAGTGGTCGTCGGCACCGTGACACTGCTGTTCGGCGCCATCATCGGCTGCGCGAAAGACGACATTAAGAAGGTTCTCGCCGCCTCAACGATGAGCCAAATCGGGTACATGGTGCTCGCCGCCGGACTCGGGCCCGCCGGGTACGTGTTCGCGATCATGCACCTACTCACGCACGGCTTCTTCAAAGCGGGCTTGTTCCTCGGGGCCGGGTCCGTGATGCACGCAATGGACGACGAAACCGACATGCGACGCTACGGCGGACTGCGCGCACTGATGCCGATCACCTTCATTACTTTCGGGCTCGGTTACCTCGCCATCATTGGTATTCCACCGTTTTCGGGGTTCTTCTCGAAAGACAAAATCATTGAAGCCGCCTTCGGGGCAGGCGGGGCGCAGGGCATCATCCTGGGAAGCGCGACGGTGCTGTGCGCGGGGATCACCGCGTTCTATATGACGCGGCTCATGCTGTTGACGTTCTTCGGCAGCAAACGCTGGAGTACCGATCCGGAGCCACATCCGCACGAATCGCCGTCCGTCATGGTGTGGCCGATGATCGTGCTGGCCATCGGATCGGTGGGCGCGGGCGCGTTTCTGTCGGTCGGCGGAACCCTCGAACACTGGCTCGAACCTGTCGTGGGCTTCGATCATCCGCACCTGCCGGTACCCATCTGGGTGATTACGGCAGGCGTTCTTATTGTCGTCCTCATTGGTGTTGTCATCGCCTACGCCCAGTTCCGGCGCGGCGACATTCCCCGCACGCCACCTGAAGACGTGTCGGTGCTGACGGCCGCGGCCCGCCAGGATCTGTATGGCGATGCCGTCAACGAAGCGGTGTTCATGCGGCCGGGCCGACAGCTCGCTGACGCGATGGTCGTTGTCGATGACCGCGGCATCGACGGCGCAGTGCGCGGAATCGGGACGTCCCTGTCGTGGGCGTCCAAGCATCTGCGTCGCTTGCAGACCGGATACGTACGCACGTATGCGCTCTACATCCTGGTAGGCACCGCGCTGGTGGTGGCTGCGGCTCTGTTCGGGAGGATCGGGTGACAGACTTTCCGTGGTTAACGATCGCGTGGCTACTGCCGGTAGCTGCTGCTGGCATCGTCATGGCGATTCCCGCCGGGCGCCCGCAGCTCGCGCGAATGATCGCGTTGGCCGCTTCCCTCGCTACGTTGGTGATCGCCGTCGTCCTCTCGATCGGTTTCGATCCGTCCGGTGCGCAGTACCAGTTCGTCGAATCCCACGCGTGGATACCGGCGTTCGGGACGCGCTACGCCGTCGGCATCGACGGTATTGCGCTGACATTGATCGTGTTGACCGCTGTTCTGGTGCCGCTGCTACTTCTGGCCGCGTGGAACGACGTGTTGGACGCCGACCTATCCTCCCGGCGCCCGCACGCCTACATGGCACTGTTTTTGCTGCTTGAAGCAATGGTCATTGTGTCGTTCAGCGCCCTCGACATCCTGCTGTTCTACATCCTGTTCGAGGCGATGCTTGTCCCGATGTACTTCCTTATCGGCAGCTTCGGTGGCGCGGGCCGCTCTGCCGCGGCCATGAAGTTCCTGCTCTACAACCTGGTCGGCGGGCTCGTGATGCTGGCGGCGGTCATCGGCCTCTACGCGGTCACCGCGTCCGCCGATAGCCCGTTCGAGTCGGGCACTTTCGATTTCCGGCAGATCGCGGACGCCGTCGCGTCGGGCAGTTTGGATATCAACTCGGGGCTGGCGAAAGCCCTGTTCTTCGGGTTCATGTTCGCGTTTGCTGTCAAGGCACCGCTGTGGCCGCTGCACACGTGGCTGCCCGGTGCGGCCACCGCGGGCACGCCGTCGACCGCAGTGTTGATGATGGCGATTGTCGACAAGGTCGGCACGTTCGCGATGCTGCGCTACGCGCTGCAACTGTTTCCCGATGCCGCCGCGACATTCACTCCGGTGATCATCACGCTTGCGGTGATCAGCATTATTTACGGCGCGCTGGTGGCCATCGCGCAGACCGACGTGTTGCGGCTCATCGCGTACACCTCGATTTCGCACTTCGGTTTCATCATCCTCGGCATTTTTGCGATGACCCCGCAGTCCCAGGCGGGCGCCGCGCTGTACATGGTCAACCATGGACTCTCCACGGCCGCTTTGTTCCTCGTCGCCGGGTTCTTGGTATCGCGGCGCGGGACGCG
>JAAYXN010000365.1 GCA_012515885.1 Rhodococcus sp. (in: high G+C Gram-positive bacteria) | reverse complement strand
GCAAGCGGCGTCTACATTTTCACGAGTTTCTGGTCGATCTGCACGCAGCGATCCACGCAAACGGCAGCAATCTCACGGCCGCACTCGATCAATTGCTGGGTGGGCTTGAGGTGGTGTGTTTCGACGAGTTTCATGTCCATGATCCAGCGGACGGCATATTCATCGGCCGCCTGGTATCCGCGCTGTTCGATCGTTCTGCAGCGGTGGTGTTGACGTCGAATTATCCCCCAACCGGGCTGCTCCCTAATCCGTTGTTTCACGACATGTTCGTGCCCACTATTGAACTCATCGAACAAGCGCTCATGGTGGTTCCGGTCAACGGTCCGCTCGACTATCGAACTCTGCGCACCGAACGCTCCACCGGTTTTGCTGCCGGACACTGGGTGTCCCCTGGACATCCGACTCAGCTCAGTGACCTGGGATTACACCTGCCTACTGCCGACGAGCAAGCCGTGCTGCGGCCAGCCGGCCACCCGATTCCCGCTCTGCGCGTACACCCTGACTGCCTGTGGTTTGCCTTTGCTGATCTCTGCGGCGGAACCACCGCGCCGGTCGACTATCTTGCGCTCGCAGACCACTTTCCTCACTGGGTTATTAGTGGAGTCGAGTTCTCTGGCGCAGGTGCAGGTGAGGTTGCCGGGCGTTTCTCGAACCTCGTTGACGTGCTCTATGACCGCGATATTCGCGCTACTTTCATTTCTTACGCACCCTGGCTGACAGTCATTAAGGACGCTCCGCGACTGCCCGTCGATGTGGACCGCATTTCTAGTCGACTGACGCAGTTGCAGCGCGTTGTCTCATGAGGTGTTCGGCCTCGTGAGGTGCGCGCTTGTGGTGGGTGCAAAGCCCTGGTGAGCGGTAGGCTGTTTTCTCGTGACGAGACTGCGCGGTAACTTCCGGCTGATCGCCGTGGGAGCCGTATTACTCGCCGTGGCGATCGCCGTTTTTGTAGCGCCCCATCCTTCCGTGCAGCAGGTGCGTGAGTGGGCCGAATCAACGGGCCCACTCACGCCGCTCGCTTTCATTATCGTCCATGCGGTAGTTACCATTTTCCCTGTTCCACGCACTGTTTTTACGCTCAGCGCAGGTCTGCTGTTCGGCCCGGTTCTGGGAATTTCACTATCGATCGTGGCCACAACCCTCAGCGCCGTTGCGGCGCTGTGGCTCGTTCGAGCTATTGGGCGCGATGTGGTCTGGCAGCGCATTACCAGTCCGGCGGCACGCCGAGTGGACGAGCGCATCCATCAACGTGGGTGGCTTGCGGTGGGTTCGCTGCGGCTGATCGCGTTCATTCCTTTTTCGATCGTCAACTACGTGTGTGGAGTGACCTCCATCCGCACCCTTCCGTACATGGTGGCCACGCTGTTCGGGATCATCCCGGGCACGGTCGGCATTGTGCTTCTCGGTGATGCGTTGTCGGGTGAAAGCCGGCCGGGACTGCTTCTGCTGTCTGGCGTGTGCATTGCAATCGGTACTGCTGGTTTGTTCTTTGACATGCGCCGATCCGCTGCATCGCAGGTGGACGAGTTGGAGGAGTCCGATCATCCCGCCCCACAAGAAGTCAAGTCTTCATAGTTGATATCGGAAAGTTAAGCCAAATGCCTTGATACTTAAAAATCAAGGCATTATCGTTGACTCATGTTCGTCATGACCATCGACCAGCGAGGCAGCCGCCGCGACGTCGATCGCGTTGCTGACCTCCTCCACGACTACGCAGACCTCCCTACTACCAGGCCAATGCAGCGCACCGCCGGAGACGAGATTCAACTCGTCACCGACGACGTTAGCCTCGTCGTGTCCCTCACTCTCGAACTGATTGATCGTGGGCACTGGAGCATCGGCATCGGCGCCGGGCCCGTCGAACATCCCCTGCCCGCCGAAACCAGAGCGGGACGCGGACGCGCTTTCGAAGCCGCACGAGACGCCGTCGAACGGGCCAAGAATGCTGCGGGCCGGGTCGCCTTCACTGCCACCGAACCGGAGCGCAGCGCCGACGCCGATACAGCTCTCACACTGCTGTCCGTGATTGTCGCTGGACGCACCCCGGAGGGACGGGAGGCGGTGGCGTGCATGCGCCAAGGAGTCACGCAAACAGAGACCGCCACGACACTCGGAATCTCCAAGCAAGCCGTTTCCCAGCGGCTGTCTGTAGCACACTGGCACACCGAGAAGGCGGGGCGTCGACTCGCCGAACGACTACTGATCAAGGCGGATACGTGATTGTTCTTGCGCTTGTGGGGTTAGGTATTGCGGCGGCGGCACCGATCGTGGCGCCAGCGCGCTCCGTGCCACGGTGGGTTGCCCCGATCGGCTCGTTGATTGGTCTCGCGATCGCTGCCGTTGCCGGTACCGCGACAGCGCCCGTCACCGGTTTTGCGCTCGCTGCCACGCTAGTTCTCACCGTCGCCGCTGCCACGACAGGCGGCGCGCCCATTGTGCTTGCCGCGTTCCGTTTTGCTCGTCGACAGCCAGACGCGACGCCCTCACCGGACCCCGGCCCCCTGCGTGGCGGTCGGATCATCGGGCTACTGGAACGCACCAGTGTCGCTGTCGCGATCCTCGCGGGCTGGCCAAGCGGTATCGCTGTGATACTCGCGGTCAAAGGGCTCGCCCGCTATCCAGAACTGCGTGAAGCGAATGCGTCAGAGCAGTTCATTATCGGCACCTTCACCAGCGTCCTGTGGGCTCTTGCCGTGTGCGGCGTCGGATTCGGCCTCATCACGTAACTCGGGCACACCCGGCTATAACCACGTACCGACAAACGCAGCTGGGGCCGGACCTCCAAAGAGGTCCGGCCCCAGCCGTATGTTTCAGTGTGTCAGTGCTTTAGCGCCTCAGTGCTGACCGAAGCCCTGACCATGATCCGGGGCACCATACTGCCCCTGCACCTGTCCCTGGCCCGGCTGACCGAGCTGACCCTGACCGAACTGTTCGCCGCCAAGATTCTGCGGAGCCGCTGGCGCATGCACCGCAGCCGAGGCCGGGTCGTCAACTGGCTTACGTGCTTCTACTTCAGCCTCACGCACGGCCTGCACGATAGCCGGATCAGACTTGGTTTCGAACCAGTCAGCGACATCAGCCGAGTCATCTTCCGGCTTAGCAGCATCCGGGTCTGCCGGAGTGGGCTCAAACCGGAACACGCCGTCCTCGCCCGGAGCGCCGAGCGTGCGGGCGAAGCCCTTCAGTGCGTCACCGAAATCGCTAGGCAGCAGCCACACCTTGTTGGCATCGCCCTGCGCCATTTCCGGAAGGGTCTGCAAGTACTGGTAGGCAAGCAGTTCCGGCGTAGGCTTGCCAGCCTTGATGGCAGCGAAAACCTTCTCGATCGCCTTAGCCTCACCCTGCGCTTCCAGGTACTTCGCGGCACGGTCACCTTGAGCACGCAGAATCATTGCCTGACGGTCAGCTTCTGCCGAGAGAACGGCGGCCTGCTTAGCACCCTCGGCGGAGAGGATCTGGCTCTGCTTGGCACCTTCAGCGGTCTTAATTGCCGATTCGCGTGAACCTTCAGCAGTCAGGATCATCGCGCGCTTCTCACGATCAGCCTTCATCTGCTTTTCCATCGACTCCTGGATCGACGGCGGCGGATCGATGCTCTTGAGCTCGACCTGGGCCACTCGCAGACCCCAACGTCCGGTGACGTTGTCGAGGACTGCACGAAGCTGCTGGTTGATCGCATCACGCGAGGTGAGCGTCTCTTCCAACGTCATGCCACCCACGACGTTACGCAGCGTGGTGGTGGTCAGTTGCTCGACACCGACGATGTAGTTGTTGATTTCGTACACGGCGGCCTGCGGGTTGGTAACCCGGAAGTACACGACGGTGTCGAT
The DNA here is from genome assembly GCA_012515885.1 of Rhodococcus sp. (in: high G+C Gram-positive bacteria). Classification (GTDB taxonomy): domain Bacteria; phylum Actinomycetota; class Actinomycetes; order Mycobacteriales; family Mycobacteriaceae; genus Rhodococcus_F. The sequence goes on along the minus strand of JAAYXN010000365.1, from coordinate 2,857 downwards.
GCTCAGCGTCAGGTTGTCCTGCGTGATCACTGGCTGCGGCGGGAACGAAACGACGCGCTCACGCAGATCCACTCGCGCACGAACAACGTCAACAAATGGGACCAGGAACGTCAGCTGACCGGAAACGGTCCGCGAGTACCGGCCAAGCCGTTCAATTACGGCAGCTTCTGCCTGTGGGATCAGCGCAACTGATTTTGCGATGACCACCACCACAAACAGAACGAGAACTATCAGCACAATTAGTGCAGCCACAACTACGGTCCCCTCCACACGACGGCGGTAGCGCCATCAATTTCCATCACGGTCACTGTCTCACCCGCAGCGTACGTTTGCGTTCCGTCGAACGGGCGTGCGGTCCACACTTCGCCTTCTAGCCGGATCGCGCCAGCATGCAGGTCGATATCTTCCAACACCAGTGCTGACTTACCTGGCAGTGCGTCAATTCCCGAGGGGCGCAGTTCCGGTACGGAAAACCGCTTCTTCAAGGCGGGCCGGACAAGCAGCACGAGAATGAAGGATGTGATGGCGAAAAAAACGCCATCGACCCACACGGGAAAGTCAGTTACCGCGCTAAAACCTGCAGTGGCGAGGGCGCCTCCCGCCAGCATGAGCAGGAAGAATTCCCCAACCATTGCTTCGACAGCAGCGAGCGCTAACGCTCCGATAAACCAAAAAAGTGCGACCACGCCCCCATCTAACCAGAAAGGAGAAACCACGCAGCGCACCAGAAGTTGCGGATCCGCCGTCGAAATCTGGGTCGTAGGTCAGGCAGTAACGAAGTCAACGAGTTGCTCGACGGCCCCAATCAGCGGCGCTTCCAAATCACGGAAGCTGTTGACCGACTCATACACGTGGCGCCAGCCCTGTGTCGGTGTGCCCCAACCAAGTTCGCGGCATACAACGGTTTTCCAATCCTCGCCCCGCGGAATCTGTGGCCACCGAGAAATACCGACAGCGCTGGGTTTCACCGCTTCCCACACGTCGATGTAGGGATGTCCGGTGACCAGTACATGCTCGCCGAGGCCGCGAGTGAGGGAGGTTTCTTTGGAACCTGCCACAAGGTGATCAACCAGCACACCGACTTTGCGTCCCGGACCCGGTTCAAACTCAGCCAGTCGGGCTCCGAGATTGTCGAGTCCTTCCAGGTGTTCGACAACGACACCTTCGACACGTAGGTCGTGTCCCCACACGCGTTCGACGAGCGCGGCGTCGTGGACCCCTTCTACCCAAATGCGGCTGGCGCGGGCGGTCCTGGCGCGCAGGCCCTCGACCTTGGTGGAACCTGAGGCCGAACGCTGTGGTGCGCGCGGCGCTGCTTGCGGACGCGTCAGCGTCACGGGAGCACCGTCGATGAGGAAGGCTGCTTCGCGCATCGCGAAAAGGCGACGCTGCCCGCGACCATCCTCCAGACGAACAAAGTCACCGTCGTAAGTGCGTTCGAATCCGACGACAGCCCCGCAGTACCCTGTCGCTGCGTCCTCGACCACGAGGTCACGCTCCGCAGCGACGGTAGGAACCGCCTTCTTCTGCTTACGTGGGTGTCCTGAGAAAATGTCGCCGTACCTAGTCACGGCGTTCGACGCTAAAGCACCCGCAGGTGCACGTGCAGCCCGCCACGCCGACATATGCTGGATTGTCGTGACGACTCCCAGCATCACTCTTGCCGCGTGGACCAGCTCTTGGCTGCGTGGACACAGCTCATCTGATGATCTTGTCGATGCTCTGCACCGTTGGGCTCCGCTGCACCTGGTGGTTGCTGATGACGAGGTCACCGCGCAGCAGACAGCGGTGCCTGCGACACCTGCCGCCGATCTTGCTGTCCTTCTCACCGCGGTGCGGCGGGCCGCATCCCCCGGCCAAAACTCCCCCGCCCACAGCTCCCCCGCCCCTGTGGTGCGCCTCGTTCTTCCTGCGCCGGGCGATGTCAGCGCGCTTCCAGCCCCATCACGGTTTGCTACCGCGGCCGTGCAGACCGGTCACGGCGTACTTGTCGGCGGCGCTGGTCAACCTGGGATCGGGCTGATCCCGACGATTGAGGGCCCTGACGTTCTGCGTTGGACCAGCTACGCGCTCCCTGAATTGCCGCTGCACCAGCACAGCATGGGTCTCGGTGAGGCCGAGTTCGCTATCCGAGAGGCAGTGCGCGATGCCGCAACCGCTGTTAGTGAACTCGCACTCGTAGGTGGTTCGGCAACAGCTGCTCGCGCCGCCGTGGCGCAGGCACTGACCGAATCTTCGCTACACACCTACCCTGATTCGCTGTCCGCGCGGTCACTGCGCATCCTCGAATCCGCAGATCACGTCGACGCGATCCTGACTGCCGCCGACACCCTCGGGACAGGCACCCCCACTACCGGAGCCATGGCCACTCTCGCTGTTGACGCTGCGTCAGCGCTGGCATTGGAGACACACTTGCGTCCACTACGGAGCGCCGTGCGGCAGGCCCGGACTGCCGCAATCAACACTGCAAGCTAACTCGGCCGCTGTCACCAACTAGCTTGGCAGCTGTGGCCGCCGGCCCGCAGGGCAGCATGCATCGCCACACCGTAAGCCATCGATGCCGACACCAAAAAGCGGTTCGACGCCAAGCCGCTGCGGCTCCGCGCCATCGCGTACTTCTGCAAGCAGCTCAAGAATCATGCGGGTGAAGCGGGGATCGGTTCCCGGGGTCGCCGCGCGTGCAAAATCCATGCCGTGTCGACGGGCCGCCTGCTCGGCTTCAGTGTCGAGGTCCCACACCACTTCAAGATGGTCAGAGACAAACCCGATAGGGCACACGATCACCGCTGGCACACCGCGGTCGGCAAGCGCATCAACATGATCGACAATGTCCGGTTCAAGCCACGGCACGTGCGGG
>JAAYXN010000364.1 GCA_012515885.1 Rhodococcus sp. (in: high G+C Gram-positive bacteria) | reverse complement strand
CTCAGCGCTTTATGGAGCGGCTGAGTGAGCTTCCTCTCGGCGCCACTGCGATTGACCGACTGCGATTGATCGCCCACGCCTTCCTGCCCGCGGATGACGAATCGCGGACCGCTCTGGGGTTTTACCACGCGATAGGCGGTGCGGCCCTTACTGATCCGGACTATCGAGGCGACGATTTTCACCACAACGCCGCGTTGTTGCATGGCGTATATGTCGACGTGATTTCGGCTGGACAGCAGGTAGGGGACATCGACCCCGGACTTGATTCGCATTCCGTGGCCAGCCTGATTGCGGGGACTGTGACGGGACTATCGATCCACTCTCTTATCGACCATGGCGGTGTTTCGCGGGCCGTCGACGCGATCGACTTACTGCTCTCTCGAATCGTGTCTGAGCGGCCTCCGGCCTAGCGATGTGAAGTCCACAGTCGTCGGGCGAACGCTTCCTAGGCGGGTGCGCAATGATGGGGTCCATGAGTGATCGGGTTGAACTGGGTGTCATGGTCGGCGACGGCATTGGGCGTGAAATCGTGCCCGCCACGCAGCGCGTCATGGAGTCCGCGGCCGGGGCGTATGGGCTGGCCATCGATTGGGTGCCGCTGGAACTGGGCTTCGACGCGATCGCGTCCTCTGGAACCGCTGTCCCACAGGCAACGCTTGACGCCCTCGTTGGCCTTGACGCGTGGATCATGGGCCCGCACGACAGCGCCGCCTATCCCAAGGAAGTGCGCGGCGACCTCGCACCCGGCGGCGTCGTCCGCAAAACCTTCAATCTCTTCGCCAACGTACGTCCCGCCGCAGCGCTGCCCGGTGTGGCTGCGATGAGTCCGAACATGGACCTGGTGATCGTCCGGGAAAACACCGAGGGACTCTACGCCGATCGCAACATGGCCGTTGGTAGCGGAGAGTTCATGCCCACCCCCGACATCGCTCTCGCTGTCGGTGTATTCACGCGCTCGGCCTGTGAACGTATCGCGCACACCGCATTTGAGCTAGCGCGCACGCGGCGTCGTCACGTCACGATCGTGCACAAAGCCAACGTCTTGACCATGACGACGGGCCTTTTCCGGGATGTCTGCCGTCAGGTGGGGGAGCAGTACCCCGATGTCGAGGTCGACGACTTTCACGTAGACGCCCTTGCCGCGCACCTCGTCCGGCGCGGAGCCGATTTCGATGTCATCGTGGCGGAAAACATGTTCGGCGACATCCTGTCCGACCTCACGGCTGAACTGTCCGGGTCTCTCGGCACCGCTCCGTCGCTCAATATGTCTGAGACGCAGGCAATGGCGCAGGCCGCTCACGGCGCAGCCCCGGACATCGCGGGCAAGAACCGTGCCAACCCCACAGCGATGCTGCTCTCGTCCGCGATGCTTCTGGAATGGCTCGGGTCCCGTCAAAGCGACGAGCGCCTTGCTCACGCGGGTTCGCGCATCCGTCAGGCAGTCGACGCCACTGTTGCCTCAGGTGTGGCCACAGCCGACCTCGGTGGTCAGGCATCGACGGCAGAGTTCACGGAGATCGTCGACGCACACACGCGACGCCGTTAGGCGGCTGAAAGTCACGCGCTAGGGCGCGGCCTCGCTACTCCGGTTTGCGGCAACTGAAGATCGCGGTTCCAGGGAAAACAGCCCCGCGTAGCGGGCTCCATTGACCCCATTCCCGATCCAGCCATTCGGGCCATTCGGGTTCGATGATGTCGTGCACCTGTAGTCCGGCTCCGACGATTTCGCGGACGCGGTCGCCGATCGTGCGGTGGTGTTCGACGTAGGTGGGGATGCCGTCAGCGTCCGTTTCGACGTAGGGCGTGCGGTCGAAGTAGGGGAGGGAGGCAATCAGGCCGTCTGGTCCGGGGTCGTCGGGGAAGATCCACCGGATTGGGTGGTTGACGGCGAACACCCACAGTCCGCCTGGTCGGAGGACGCGAGCTACCTCACGCATCACCTGTGCAGAATCCGACACGAACGGAACAGCGCCAAAAGCCGAACATGCGAGGTCGAAACTCGCGTCGGCGAAGGGGAGTTGTTCCGCGTTCGCTTGAATCAGCGGTACCGGCGTGGTGTCGTCGCGCATCGCCTGGGCGCCGCGATCCAGCATGGCGCGCGATAGGTCCAAGCCGACGGGCCGCGCGCCCTGGTCGGCAAGCCAGCGCGCGCACGGTGCGGAGCCGCACCCCACCTCCAAGACGTCCTTGCCGCGAACATCGCCGAGCAGGTGGTAGTCGCCCTCGTGCATCCCTTCCGGGCACCACACGAACTCTCCAGCAGAAGAATCGACGCCCAAAAACTCGCCGTGGGTGCGGTGGTAGTCATCGGCGTCCGCATCCCACCAGGATCGGCTCGCACGTTCACTTTCCAGCGAGTTCAACCGTGCGCGGCCCGCCCGCGCCGTACCGAGAACACCCTCGGCGGTGGCGTGGCGATCACTCGACGCTGATTGCTGGTCAGAATTGTCGGAATTAGGTAGCGGTGACGAAGGCACGGATGACACAGTAGAGGGACGCCGCCTGCATGGGTTTGCCCAGCTGAACCTTAGGCGCGTACGCTATGGAACGCACGTGTGCCCAAAATGGGCCCGCGCGTACGTTTGACCGAACACAATCAACCGACTACAACCCGTCCGGAGCAACTCTACTAATGCCCTCCACCACCGTGACCTCGCCGCAGGTAGCCGTCAACGACATCGGCTCCGCCGAGGACTTCCTCGCCGCCATCGACGCAACGATCAAGTACTTCAACGATGGCGACATCGTCGAAGGCACCATCGTCAAGGTTGATCGCGACGAGGTTCTACTCGACATCGGTTACAAGACCGAAGGTGTCATCCCTTCCCGTGAGCTCTCCATCAAGCACGACGTCGACCCCAACGAGGTCGTTTCCGTCGGCGATGAGGTCGAAGCTCTGGTCCTCACCAAGGAGGACAAGGAAGGCCGCCTGATCCTGTCGAAGAAGCGTGCTCAGTACGAGCGTGCTTGGGGCACCATCGAGGAGCTCAAGGAAAAGGACGAGGCCGTCAAGGGCACCGTCATCGAGGTCGTCAAGGGTGGCCTCATCCTCGACATCGGTCT
>JAAYXN010000363.1 GCA_012515885.1 Rhodococcus sp. (in: high G+C Gram-positive bacteria) | reverse complement strand
CGGGACTCTTGACGGGCTCACTCGGCGCCTGACCGTCGAGTAACAGCTCTCGAAAAGCGCTGTGGCTGCGGATCTTCGATTCGCAGTCACAGCGGTTGTCTACTGATCGTTGTCGAATAGGGTCGGCTGAACGGTGTTGTCGGGCAGCGTGTTCTCGAACAAATCGAGCTGATCCAAGCGCGGATCGTGAGCTGCTATCGACCTCCGGTCGTGCAACGGAAACGGTGTCGGCGGCGTACAGGTTTCCTCGGGGGTCTCGTCGATGTTCGCCTCGTTCGTACCTTCCGGCGGCGCGTCGTGCCCATCGCCGGCGAACATGTCCTTCTTCGGAAAGACGCCGCCCAGACTCTGCGCGAAATCCTTGTCGGCGCCGAGGATGATTCGGATGAGCCACGCGGTGACGTCGTTGAGGTGTTGCGGTACGAACGGATCTGCAGGCAGGTCGCAGATGGCGTCGAGGCGGTCGCCGGTGACGACGGCACGAAAGTAGGGCCAGCGCCCGTTCAGGTCTGCTGCTACTTCCGCCGCACGGGTGCGGTTGGTGATGTCGCGTACCAGCGGAACAAAGATGCGAATGCCGGGCCGCTCGGCGTCCGACCAGAAGTGGGCGTCGGTGAATTGCAGGAGCATCACCACGTCGCCTTCGTCGTCCCGGGAGTAGTAGGCCTCGAAGTTGTCTTCGAGGGTCTGCTCGATCAAGTCCTGCAAGTGCGCGACGTCGCGTGGGGCGATCGGAACCCGCATGTCGATGGTCGGCGACTCCATCGGCGGGCATATCGTCGGCCACTCAGCTTCGTCTGCCTCGAACGATGGGTCTACGTATGCCAGGAACGTGGGGTGCGGAACACCCCACACCTCGCGGAACACGGCAACGCTCATGGCGGCCAACCGATCTGCCCACGAGGTAGGGAGATCCACCCAGAACGCGGGTGACTCGGGGCTGAGGTCATCGCCCGGAGTGCCGGTGGGGCGGTGCCAACCCAGTTCGATCAGTCGCAATTCGTCGGAGTGGGTGAGCGCTCGCAGGCCGGTCAGGTAGTGGTTGGACGGCACCTCGCACCGCACCGTGTCTCCGTCCCAGGCGAGGAACTGCACCCCGCGTGGTGGCAGATCGGCTGCGGCATCGACCTCGAAGGTCGAATCGATGGTCAGCAGGTCGCCTTCCTGCATGTCTGCAACATGATCGGCCAGCAGTGCTCGGAACTCGTCCCAGGCGCGATCGACACTGCGGTCGTACTCGAATGTGTCTTCGGTGGACATCTCTACCCCCAATGGTGATGGGGCCGGAAACCCCGATCCGGCCGCTACTTCGCGTGGTGGCTGCAATGTAGCGGCCGGTACCGACAGGAATGCCGTAATGCCTGGTGATATCGTGTTCCGGTCTCTCGTGGTGGGCTTGGGAGGACGCGAAAATCGGAGGGGAATCCATGCTCGATCAGGATCCGCGGCGCGCGGCGCAGCAACTCGAAGACTGGGCGACCGGTCTCGAAGCGAAGGCGCAGAAGTATCAGAACCTGCACACGCAGATGGCATCCACGAGTGTCACCCACACGTCCCGTGAAGGACGCGTGACTGTGACCGTCGACGGCAACGGCGTGCCTACGGACATCAGGCTCGAGGAGAGTTCCCGGGGTGTCGATCCGAGCGCGTTGTCGACCGAGGTGATGACGTGCCTGCGTCAGGCGCAGGCCATGCTGAGTCAGAAGGTGACCGCTCTCGTGCAGGGCACGGTGGGTGACGACCAAGCGGGCAAGGATATCGCCGACCAGTACACGCAGCGGTTCCCGGACCTGGACGCCGAGCCCGTGGGAGTGCCGCCGAGTGATGACGAGTACTTCGACAACGGTTCGTTCCTCCGCGCAGACGGGGATCGGCGGTGAGGGCGGCGGTGAGAGCCTCGAGGTCAACGTCGAGGAAATTCGTTCGCACGCAAAGACGGTCGACGACATCGGCGCACGCGTCGGACAGGCCGCAGATGCTGCTGCGCACGTTGCGTCCCTCGACGACGCGTACGGAATCTTCTGCCAGCCGTTCGGGGCTGCGCTGAGGGAACCTCAACAGCGTGGAGTGGAGGCAATCCAGTCCAGCTTCACCGCGATTCAGTCGACGAGCGACAAGCTTCAGCGTTGTGGCGACGCCTACGAGAAGGCCGACGAGGCGTTCAGTGCTGCGCTGCAAGAGATTCTCGACCAGGTCGACGCGATGATGGCGCGCCAAGGTGGTGGCCGCTGATGAGTATTGATGCAGCTACGACAAACCCTCTTGTCGACCAAGGCAGCGACAAACGCAACAACTACGAGGATGGCCTTCTCAATGACAGCAACCTCGGCTTGCCGGGCGAAGGCGGTACCGGCTCTCTAGCAGGTATCACAGCGTTCGAGGCGGGGTGGCAGCTTGGGAACGGTATTGCCGACGGCGATTTCGGCGCGGCCGCCTCCGGTGCCGTCGGTGCGGGACTCGACATAGCGATGGCGGCCTCTGATCCGATTGGTTACGTTGCTGGACAGTGCGTCACGTGGATGCTGGACCACATCGAACCCGCACGAGAGGCGTTGGACAGTGTTGCCGGTAACCCGGCAATGGTGAAGGCGTATGCGCAGTCCTGGACCAACGTCGAAGAAGCCTTGATAGCTGTACACGGCGACATGACGGCCGCGGTCAGTTCCGGCACTACTGGTTGGTCTGGTGCTGCTTCCGACGGCTACCGCGCACACGCGACGCGCGTTGCCGATGTCACCGGTGGTGCGGCAGGTGCTGCCCACGGAATCGCGAAACTGACCGAGGGAATGTCGGAGATCGTCGGGGGTGTCAGGACGGCCATTCGTGACCTTCTGGCAATGATTGCTGGAGCCCTGGTCTCATGGACTGCAAAGATCCTCTTGACGGCGGGTACCGGCACACCTCTGGTCGTCGCTGAGGCAGTGGCACGCATCGCTCACGTTGTCCGGACTGCGGGGCGCCACCTCGACGACTTGGCGGACAAACTCTTCGATGCCAAGAACCTCATGGTGCTTCTGCGCGACCTCTTCGATGGCCTGTACAAGGCGAACCAAGCGCTACAGGCAGAATGAGAATCTGAACCGATGTCCCTACTTCCACTCGACCCACCCGGAGTCGACGAGCCGACTGCCGTACCCGAGGTGAAGTCAGCATGGTCTCGAGTTCGGCGCCTTCTCACTGCTGCATTCGTATGGTGCCCAGTGCTTGTCGTCATGTTGTCGGCTGTTGCTGTCATCCCGGTATGGGTGAGTAGCGGTGGTAGAGAGTGGTCCTGGATTCCCGCGGTTGGTGCAGCGGTCATTGCGGCAGTGGGCGCCCTGTGGATCAGGCGGAACAGCACCGTGAACCCGGATCGGTGGCCATCCACTTCCTTTCTGTTGATGGTTGTGCAAAGCATGTTCGGGCTGATCGGTGCAACTGTGGTGGTCGGTGCCAGCCTCGACGACAGCGAGTTGACTTGGATTCTGGGTGCTGCGTCACTGGGTGCAGTGGCTGCAGTTCTGACTGGCTCGGCCCTTGCCTTTTCTGCGATGCGCACCATTCGACCGCCGAGTTCCGCAGCATGGGGAGAAACCAGTTTCGAGGTCGACTTCGGGGTCCGGTATATTCGCGATTGCCAACCGGTGATGCTGGGGGAGGAAGTGTCGTCCCAGCCTTGGATGCTCCTCCGGTCGGGTACGCCGATATGGGCGATGCCGGGGGAGGCGATTCAGATTCACGGCCAGAGTGGAGAGTTCGTCATTCCGGTGGAGAACGCGGAAATGGTCGCCGGTCTGGTCAGGCGACGGGTTCGCCGTGCTGCCCGCCAGGGACCTAGCGAGCGCGT
>JAAYXN010000362.1 GCA_012515885.1 Rhodococcus sp. (in: high G+C Gram-positive bacteria) | reverse complement strand
TGCTCGTCGGAGGTCTGGCAGCCAAGGTCGGTGAGGATGCCGCCGCGTTCGCCCACATCGATGCCAGCTTCGCGAGCGAGAGCGTCTTGCGGACGCACACCTGCGGAGAAGACGAGTAGTGACGCGTCGATGGTGGACCCGTCGGACAGTTCAACGGTGATGCCGTCGGGCCCGTCGCTGATGGCGGAGGTGCCGACACCGGTGTGCACGGTCAAACCCAGGTCGGTGACCAGGCGGGCCAGCAGTGCGCCGCCGCCCTCATCGACCTGCAGTGGCATGAGCCGCGGAGCGAACTCGACGACGTGCGCCTTCATGCCGAGGAGCTTGAGTGCGTTGGCTGCTTCGAGTCCGAGCAGGCCGCCACCGACAACGACACCGACAGCGCCGGGACCGGCCGCTTCGGAGCGGGCCCGGATGCCGTCGAGGTCATCGAGGGTGCGGTAGACGAAACATTCGGGACGATCGTGGCCCGGGACGGGCGGAACGAACGGGTAGGAGCCGGTGGCCATGACCAGCGCGTCGTACTCAATAACGTCACCGGCCGAGGTGGTGACGCGGCGTGCTTCGCGGTCGATGTTTTCGGCTTTCGTACCGAGACGCAGGTCGACAAGATCGTCGCCTTCGTACTCGTTTCCAGCGAGGGCCAGTTCCTTGGGATCCCAGGAACCGACGTATGACGACAGCCCCACACGGTCGTAAGCGGGCAACGGTTCTTCACAGAGGACCGTGACCGACCACTGCTGCTCTTCGTCGCGCGCCCGTAGCGCTTCGACGAACCTGTGGCCGACCATTCCGTGCCCGATGACGACTACGGATTTGCTCCCGCGTGGGGCCGTCGTGGCGCTCATGTCCTGCTCCTTATTTCTGGTGAAACGTGCGGTAAAACTGGGCTGTGTACTGCGGTAAAACTGGGTTGAGCTGGATGGAACTGGTGGAACTGACTTAGACGGGAACCGTGCTGGTTTCCGCGTCGCCGGTGGATGCGGTTTCTTCAGGTTTTCCCGCTGCTGGACGCCTCAAGAAGAAGAACCAGGTGACGCCGATGCAGACCAGGTAGAAGGCCATGAACACCCAGAACGCCATGGTCGCGGACTTGGCTTCGCTCTGGTACGAGGCCCGCAAGACGATGTTGATGCCCACGCCGCCGAGGCCGCCGATAGCACCGGCGAAACCGATGAGTGCACCGGACATCGACCGTGACCACTGTGCGCGACCTTCTTTGTCGAGCGGCAGCGACTGTGCCTTCGCTTCGAAGATCGACGGGATGATCTTGTAGGTCGATCCGTTGCCGATACCCGAGAGCAGGAACAGCGCGATGAAGCCGAGGACGTAGGTGGTCATGATGGCGCCGGTTGGGGCACCGCCCGCTGCGTCGTCGATCGTTCCGGCAATCACGAGGATGCCAGCAGCAAGTGCCATGCCCGCGAACGTGTAGAGGGTGATCTTGCCGCCGCCGATGCGGTCAGCGAGCTTTCCGCCAATTGGTCGGGCGATCGATCCGAGCAGCGGGCCGATGAACGCGATCTGCGCTGCCTGCAGGGCTGCTTCCGCGGGGGTAGAACCACCGGCGATGAAGTTGATCTGCAGGATCTGTCCGAACGCGAAGCTAAAGCCGATGAACGAACCGAAGGTGCCGATGTAGAGGAAGCTGATCACCCAGGACTGCTTGTGGGTGAGGGCTTCACGCATCGCCGCCATGTCGGCCTTCTGGTTGCCCAGGTTGTCCATGTAGAGGGCGGCACCGAGAGCAGCTACCGCAATGAAGACGAGGTAAAACGCGCACACGATCCACGGCTCGGTGTTGCCGACGGTAGCGATCACCAGCAGGCCGATGATCTGGATGACGGGAACACCGATGTTTCCGCCGCCAGCGTTAAGACCCAAAGCCCACCCCTTGAGTCGCTGCGGGTAGAACGCATTGATGTTGGCCATGGAGGAGGCGAAGTTACCGCCACCGAAACCGGCGAACGCAGCGACGATGAGGAACGTGGTGTACGAGGCACCCGGGTTCATCATCAGGATCAAGGTGAGGATCGTGGGGATCAGCAGCACCAGGGCGCTGAAGATCGTCCAGTTACGTCCACCAAAACGCGCCGTTGCGACGGTGTACGGGATACGCAATAGCGAACCGACCAGAGTCGGAACCGCTACCAGGAAGAATTTTCCTGCCGGGTCAATGCCGTACACGTCGGTCGGCATAAACAGGACCATGACGGACCAGATTGACCACACAGAGAATCCGACATGCTCGGCGATGACGGACCAGATCAGGTTGCGCTTAGCGACGTTCTTGCCGCCGGACTCCCATGCTTCGACGTCCTCGGCGTCCCATTTTTCTATGTAATGGCGTGTATTTTCACGTGTCACCGCAGGCCTCCTGAATGTGTGTGGGAGACCTAAAGGTAGAAAAATGGTGTTGCAGCGGTGCTGCGTGCCGTGACCTGGAAGTCAATTGATTCTCACGAACCGGATTTAAGGGATGTGAGAAGAATTTTACTTAGGCGGCGGGGCCTGGACCTGCGGTGCGAGCCCTGAAGGGGGTGTCCTCGAGCATACGAGGACGGCAGGCCTGTGAGCCAGCGGTGAGAAGAATTGCCAGGCAGACCAGCAGGTAACCGAAGGACCACGTCCAGTTTCCGGCCCTATCGTGGAGCACACCGAACACGAGGGGCCCGGCTGCGGCGAGGAGATAGCCGACGCCTTGAGCAAAGCCGGACAGCGACGCCGACCCGAGGTGTGTGCGGGTTCTCAGGTTAATGAGCGTCAACGCCATCGGGAAAGTGCTGGGGCCAAGACCCAGCAGCAGCATCCACACCACGGGCGCAGACATCGGTGCCCACAGCAGCCCGGCGAACGCGATAAGGAAGCAGACTCCGCACGCGAGGACGACGGGGAACGGGTTGAGCATCCGGGCACACAACAGGGGTGCTCCGAGGGAAGAGACCAACCCCACGAGCGCGAACACACCAACCATGGCGCCGCCGAAATTTAGGCTCGCGCCCGCATCGGCGAAGATCGCGGGTATCCACGCGAACATTGCGTAGACGATGGTGGAAGTCATTCCGAACATCAGTGCCATCGACCACCCCACGGGCGAACGCCACGCTCGCGGTCGCTGATCGGGTTCGGGGAGAGACGTGGACGGACCGGTCGCGGTTTCATCAGGATGTTGGGTCATCATGATCAGCCACGGCACCGCAGCGGCAAACGCCACCAGTGCCCACACTGCGAGGGACACCCGCCAGCCCGCGGCCTCGGCGAGGGGAACAGCAGCGAATGCTGGGACGATGGTGCCGATTTGCACGGCGACGATGTAAATGGAGCTCATGACGGCAAGGCGATCAGAGAAGTAGCGTTTCACCAGTGGCGGGAGGATGACGTTGCCGATCCCCATTCCAGCGAGCGCGAGGGCGGTCATTGCGAGCATGGACCACGTGTCGGAAACGAGGGCGCGCGCTGTCATTCCGATGCCGGCCATGAGCATCGCGACGGTGACGGTGCGTTCGAGCCCCAGACGTACCGCGATGGTGGGGGTGGCCATTCCGGAGAGGGCGAAGACGAGGGGCGGCATCATTCCGAAGACACCAATGATGGTGGAGGAGAAACCGAGTTCGTCTTGGATGAGGACCGCGAGCGGCCCGAACGAGGTGACAGCGAGGCGCAGTACTAACGCCGACATCACGATGGCCGCGAAAACCAGTAGTCGACCGCGCAACAAGCTCACTTGTCAGGACGCTACAGGAGGCCGCAGACGTCTGCCGAGAATAAAAATCCGCGGAAGCGTTCGCAACATTCAGAGATGACGCAGCTATGCGCCCCTGCTGATACGTCACCTGGAATGCGTATCAGCGGGGGCAGATGCTGCGATTTAGTTGGCTCCCAACACTGGTGGCACCAGCTTCGGTGGAGCACCGATCAACTCATTGCCGTTTTCAATCGTTTTCAAGTAATCCGGAATCACATGTTCTTTTTCTTGGCCGCGTCCGGCGCCAGCACCGCCGCCGCCCATCATGCCGCCACCCATACCGCCCATGCTGCGCGCGCCAGCTCCCATAGCGCCTGGGACGCCACGTGCACCGGCGCCCGCACCAGCGCCTGTGCCGGGTCCGGCACCGACACCAGGGGCCGCGCCCATACCGGGACCGCCAGCACCGCCACCAATACCACCGCCACCAGCGCCGCCGCCGATGCCGCCACCGCCACCACCGGCACCGCCAAGACCCGGCGCGCCAGGCATACCGCCACCCAAAGAGGGAGCGCCCGCAGACGCAGCCGTCGTAGACGCCGGGTTGCCAGTAGAGAACGGTGATTCACCAAGTGAAGGATTCTGTTGACCAGGCCCACCCGGGTTCTGAGGGTCTGTACCAGGTACCGCGTTCTCACCTACGGGAGCATTCGCAACAGGTTCAGTCGGGGTTGGAGCCCCACCGGTGCCGCCGCCATAGCCACCGCCACCTCCGCCGCCGTAACCGCCGCCGGGTCGGTTTCCGGTATCGGCCGGATCGGTTTCGTCGAGAGGGAGTGGAACATCAGGCAGACGCGGGACGCCCTTGTCGGTGGAGCTGTATCCGGGACGATAGCTCGCTTCGATGATGCGGCGGGCGTTTTGTTCTTCAAGTTCAGCGTCTTTGCGTCCACCGTCGCCAAAGATGTTGGCGTACCAGGCCGTGTTGACCTCTTTGGGTTCGGGGATTTCGTCTTTGAGAGTTTGAATGGTGCTGATGACGGAATTCATTGATTCCCCCACGAGCTGGACTCTCATGGGTGCATCTTGGGCTGTGTCGATGTAAGTGGTGAAATCTGCCGTTGCAGACTGTGCCCCGGCACCGCCCCATTCGGATTCGTCTTCGATTTGTGAGCGAACCTTGAAGATGTCGCCGATAGCGTCTTCAAGTATCTCGGCTACGGGGCTCCACTGGGCAGAGAAGTTTCCGACGGTGCCGCCGTTCATTTGCTGGACGGTGCTGTAGATGTCTTCGTGGCTCCAGTTAGCGAAGCCACCGGTTTCTGGCATTGATGGATCATCAAACTCTGTCATTCGAGTTCCCCTCCGAGATGGTCCGGCCACCACACGCCGAAACGGTGTGCGCTGGCATGGTTGCGTGGTTCAACTAGTTCTTGAAAACGGTAGTACTGCCTGTTTCCCTCCCCTCAGGGCGGCCCCGGCAGTGATTCACTGCTGCCGGGGCCAGGCGCCCGCAACCGGGGGAGGGCAGCGCGGCGCCAGACTATGAAACTTCGATAGCGGTTAGTACAGGGTGTCGGGGAAGTACGGCGCGAAGGTTTCCGCGACCTGGCGCGCGTAGTCGCACGCTACATCTCGCTCCGTGATACCCGACTTACTGCTTGGGCTGTAGCCGACCATGAAATCGATGAACCCAGGCTCTACTTCGACCGAGTAGTTGCAGGAAAGATCTGGAAAATCAGAGACAAGTACATTCCGGCCCTCCAGTGTTGTTTCGTCGATCGTGGTGAGCCGGTAATCGTCACGTCGTTCGTTGAG
>JAAYXN010000361.1 GCA_012515885.1 Rhodococcus sp. (in: high G+C Gram-positive bacteria) | reverse complement strand
TTTTGAACCGTGAACAATGTGTCGCGCGCGTTCAGCCCGAAGGTGGCTTCGAAGTGCTCCTCGGTGATCTGGCCGAGCCTTGCCTGCTCGCCTGTCCCCGCACTTGCCCACAACACGTCGATCGAGCCTTTTTCCTGTTTGACCGTGTCGAACAACCGGTCCAGATCGTCGAGGTCGGCCGAATCACCCGGCACGCCGGTCACGTTGCGGCCGATCAGTTCGACGGCCTCATCCAGCGCGTCCTTCCGTCGGCCCGAGATGAAGACGTGAGCGCCTTCGTCAACGAACAGCTTGGCGCCGGCCAGTGCCAAACCACTTGTCGCACCGGTGATCACCGCGACCTTGCCATCAAGTTTTCCCATGATCTCTTCCGTTTCGTTGCGCCGATACTATGTATACCGATCTGTGTGCCTAACGTACGCGCACCGATGCCCGCTGCGCAAGCTATGCACACCGATCGGTACCGAATTGCGCTAAGCTGGGCACATGACGGAGTTGGCGAAGGGCCCGCGAGGCTTGCGCCGCGGCAGGGGAGCGCGAGAGCGCATCCTCGCCGCTTCGCGGCAGCTGTTCCGCGATCAAGGCATCAACAGCACCGGCCTGGACCAGCTCTGCGCGGTGGCTCAGGTGTCCAAGCGCACCTTCTATCAGCACTTCACCAGCAAGGACGAGCTGATCGCCGAACACCTGCGTCGTTTCGATCCCGACGTTCTGCCCGAGGTGTTCGACCGCACCGACCTCACACCCCGCGAACGGCTCCTGGCCGCCTTCGACATCGAGGGGTCGCTGTGCCCGTTCATCGCGGCGGCCGTCGAAATCAACTCCCCGGACCACCCGGCGCGCGTGCACGCCCGCGACTACAAGAAGGCCTTTGCCGCGCGGTTCGCCGAAACCGCGCGCGAGGCCGGCGCCACCAACCCCGAACAGCTCGGTGAACAACTGGCCCTGCTGCTCGATGGCGCCTCGGCGCGCAACCGAGTCCTCAACACCGAAGGCTTCGCCACCGCCGCCTCCATCGCCGCCGTTCTCATCGACAACGCCCTCCCCGCAGCAGACGTACCGCTTGGCACACTCTGAGATTTCGACGTCGGCCGTTGGGTCACAGCAGTGTTGCTCGTTCAGCGGGAATCAGCGAACGAAAACCTCACGGCTGATGGCGATTACGGCGCCTGCTCGCCAAGGGTGGACCTCGATCTGTTGATGCGCGTAAGCGAAGGGTTGCCAGGCGCGGCCTGATCACTTATCCGAATTGGTTGACGCATCATCCAAGCAGGTCTACGGTTGAGGGATCAACCAAATTCGGAGTCATAGAGACGGGACACCTCATGAGCAGCATCAGCATCATCGGCGCCGGAACCATGGCCAGCGCGCTGGCCGGGCGGGCGCTCGCAGGCGGCAACGACGTCGAGATCGTCGGCCGTGACCAGGCCAAGGCCAAGGAATTGGCCGTCGAACTGGGTGGCGGCGCCACCGTCGGGGCGGCCGATACCGCACCGGCGGGGGACATCGTGATCCTCACTGTGCCGTACGCCGGCGCGGCGGCGGTGGTCAGCGGGTACGGAGATGGCTTGCGCGGCAAGATCATCATCGACATCACCAACCCGGTCACCCCCGATTTCACGGGGTTTGTCACCCCCGAGGGCAGTTCCGGCGCGCAGGAAATCGCCAAGGCCGCCCCCTCCGGCGCGCATGTCGTCAAGGCGTTCAACACGCTGTTCGCCAATGTTCTGACCGACGGCCCGGCCGAGGGGCACCCGTTGGACGTGTTCATCGCCGGTGACGACCCGCAGGCAAAGGCAAGCGTGTCGAGATTCATCGAGACCCTGGGACTGCGCCCGATGGATACCGGGCAGCTGCTGATGGCGCGGGCGCTGGAGAACGTGGGCCTGATGCAGTTGGGCCTCATGACCCACTCCATCAAGCACACCAACTTCTCCCTCGGCGTCGACGTTCGCAGCTGAGCGCCCTCGTACCAGCCACTGCACCTACTCTGAAAAGGACAGTCACATGCGCGTTTTCATCACTGGCGGGACCGGCCATTCCGGTTCACACATCATTCCCGAGCTCATCGCCGCGGGGCACGAGGTCACCGGCCTGGCCCGGTCCGACGCGGCCGCGGCGGCGGTGTCCGCGCTCGGCGCGAAGGTGCGTCGCGGCAGCCTCGAGGATCTCGACGGGCTCAAGGAGGCGGCCGCGGACTCCGACGGCGTCGTTCACGTCGCGCACCGGCAGGACCTGCTGCCCTCCGGCGGGATCGACGCAGTGACCACCGCGGAGGTCCCGGTCATCCACGCCTACGGCGAGGCACTCGCGGGAACCGGGAAACCGTTGGTCGCGGCGGGCAGTATTGCCTCGTCGTCATTCGGGAATCTGGGGCGCCCGGCCACCGAGCAAGACCCGGCCTTGCCCACCGGGCGGGAGTACTCGGGCACCCTGCGGTTCCGTAACGCCGTGGAACTCGCCGTGGTCGGACTCGCCGAGCGGGGAGTGCGGTCGTCGGCCGTGCGGTTTCCCACCATTGCGCACGACACGACCGACACTGCCGGATTCCTGCCCGGGTTGATCGCACTCGCGAAGGCGAAGGGCTTCGCCGGTTACCCCGGCGACGGCGCGAATCTGTGGAATGCGGCGCACATCCGCGATATCGCCACCCTGTTCCGGTTGGCGCTGGAAAAGGGTCCGGCCGGCAGCTACTGGCACGCCGTCGAGGACCAAGGAATTCCGTTCCGCGACATCGCCGAGGCCATTGGCAGCCGTCTGGGCCTGCCGACGGTCAGCGTGCCCGTGGACGAACTGATGCTGCCGGGGTACTTCGGCATGTTCACGAATCTGGTCACGATGGACCTTCCGGCCTCCAACCTCATCACCCGCCAGACCCTGGGCTGGGAACCCACCCAGCCCCGCCTGCTCGACGATCTGGACAACGGACACTACTTCGCCGAGCGCAGAAACTCGGTTGTCCACCAATGAATCTCTCGCGACGCCAGGAGAAACCATGACCGTATTCGCACCACAC
The DNA here is from genome assembly GCA_012515885.1 of Rhodococcus sp. (in: high G+C Gram-positive bacteria). Classification (GTDB taxonomy): domain Bacteria; phylum Actinomycetota; class Actinomycetes; order Mycobacteriales; family Mycobacteriaceae; genus Rhodococcus_F. Next base: position 3,644 of record JAAYXN010000361.1, on the reverse strand, counting down.
CGCGCCACCCTGGAGTCCTTCGTCGACTGCATAAACGGCGGCGCAGACGCTGACACCCTTACCAGCCTGCTCGCCGAGGACGTGGTGCTCTACGGCCCGTTCGGCGACGACCCCATCACCGGCCGCAAGGTCGCCGTGGGAACGATCAAGGCCGTCAACGGACTCTCGTCCGACGACACGTATCTGGAGGTCCTCAGCGGCGACACCCACCACGCCGCACGCTTCCGGCTGCAAGTCGGAGACGCCACTGTCAATGGCATATTCCTCGTCCTGCTGGACCCCGACGGCAAGATCGCCGAGGTCAACATCTTCTATCGCACATTACCGGCCGGTGTTGCGCTGCAACGCAACCTGGCGGGCGTGACCGGCATGCCGCCCTGGGACCTGCGCACGAAGGGGGAGTGAATCATCTTGGTCCACAACGCCATCCCAGCGGTACTGGCCGCCGCTCTCAGCTGCCCCGGATCACACCGACAGCTCGCCGGCACGGGCCGCGGTGAGGGTTACGCGGGTGGTCTGTGCGATGAACCCGTCGTCGATCGGGTCGCCGGTGGTGACCATGCGGTAGAACAGTGGTGCTCGGAACGTGGTGAGCACGGCGTTGGTGTCCGTGCGGGGCGGAAGCTCACCTCGTTCTATCGCTCGGGTGATGATGGGCGCCGCGCGTTCGGTCTGGTGATCGAAATAGCGTCGGCTCACCTCGCGAAGTGGGGCCGATCGCAGGCCGGCGGTGAGGACGGCCGCAACGATCTGTCGTCTGATGCCGCTGTTGAGTTGGTCGGCGAAGGTCCTGCCGAGCGCTAGCAAATCCGTTTCGATCCCGCCGGTGTCCGGGTGCGGAATTGCGTCGTGTGACCACGTCATGAGCGCGTCGACCAACAGGTCGTCGAGGGTGGGCCAGCGTCGGTAGATGGTGGTCTTGTTGACGCCCGCGCGGGAGGCGATCGCCTCCACACTCAACGTGGCATGCCCGTTGACGCTCAGTTCGTCGAGTACCGCATTAAGAATCGCCTCGCGGACCCGGGCGCTGCGGCCACCGGTCCGAACACCTTGGACCACCTGCCGATTCGCCATTTAGAGCCCCGATCTGTTGCGTTAAGGCTTCCCGAGTGCAATGCTCTCACTATAGCAACATAGAGTTGCTTTAAGCGGAGGTGTGGCTATGCGATTCATGTTCGACGACGACGCGTTCTCATTCGAAACGCTGCGCGCGGTCGGGTACACCGCTTACGGCGGGGCCGATATCGGTGAGGTGATGGCCACCGCTGCGCGAATCACCCCCGGTGACCCGGAGTCGTGGTATTCCGAGTGGCGGGCGCTGGCCGACCGGATCGTCGCGATCGCCGACGACTGCGCGGCCAAGGCGCACGCCGCCAGCGCCAGTAGCGCCTACCTGCGTGCCTCCAACTACTACCGCACCGCCGAGTTCTTCCTTCGCGACGACCCAGTCAACGATCCGCGGGTGGCTGACACCTCCGCGCGCGCGATCAAGGCGTTCCGGGCCGCTCCGGAGATCCAGGCGAACTGGACGCGCGTCGGTATTCGCTACGAGGGAGTCGAACTGCAGGGCTACTACCTGAACACCAGCGGCCACGAGTCTGCGCCGACGTTGCTCGCGCACGGGGGTTACGACTCGACGGTCGAAGAGATGTTTTTTGCCGTCGGAAAGGCCGCGCAACAACACGGATGGAACTGCCTGATCTTCGAAGGTCCGGGGCAGGGGTCCGCGTTACGGATCGACAAACTGCCGTTTCGGTATGACTGGGAGGCTGTGGTCACCCCCGTCGTGGACGTCGCCCTCACGCTGCCCGGCGTCGACCCTGAGCGCATCGCCTTGCTGGGCATGAGCATGGGCGGCTACCTCGCCCCCCGCGCCGCGGCATTCGAACACCGGATTTCGGCATGCATCGCCTACGACGGAGTATTCGCCATGGCGGCGGCGTTGCCCGAACCGCAACAACAAGAACCTGATCCAGAACAGCGGGTCGCCGAACTGGAGACGCTGATCGCCCAACGTGCGCAGGCGTCGAGCTCGCTGCGGTGGATGCTGTCCAATGGCCTGTGGACGCTGGGAGTTACCACTGCCCAAGAATTCATCGACGAGTTCAACAAATACGACCTTACCGACGTGGCCGATAAAATCGCCTGCCCGACGCTGGTCTGCGAGGCGGAAAATGACCAGTTTTTCGCCGGCCAGCCGCAAATGCTTTACGACGCATTGCGATGCAAGAAAACGCTACTGAAGTTCACCGCCGCCGAGGGTGCCGAAGAGCACTGCCACGAAGGCGCGCTGACGTTGTTTCATCAGCGAATGTTCGACTGGCTCGATGAAACCCTCGCGTCGTAACAGCGAAAGAAGTCCGGGTAGGCCGACGGTCGCCGTGAAGTGCTCGGCTTTGACTCTTGGGGCAGCCCTTCCAGAAGAGTCCGCACCGGCGCGCGACCCCGGAGTCGTCCATTGATGGCTCGCCAGTCTATGTCGTCTGGGGAGCCAGGGAGTCCCACCATGTCAGCACTCGAGTCCCGAACAGCGTCAGCCATTTCGACGGCAGTAGTCGGCGTCGTCGCGGATGGTACCTGACCGTACGGCGACAGCGTCGTTAGACCTCAAAAGCCCAGCGGGGACGGCAAATACAGCTTCGGCAGTATGCGGCCAGTACTCCTTGTACTCGAACACGACGTGGGCCAGCAGGTAGGAGTAGTCGGCGGGAATCATGGTCGTCAGTGTCAGATCCTGTGTGACACCAGGTTCGATGAACACGAAGTTCCACGGCACGAGGTTCGCTTTGAGCACCTCATGCGGGAAGGCCACACGCCGTGCACACTCGTCTTCGCGTTGTTTCCGGGGATTTGAGCGTCGGAAGACGGTGAAGGGTTCGTCCTTGATCGCTCTGACCCGAAGGGTCACTTGCTCGAATTCGTGCAGCACTTGGCCGACGTTCTTCGCCGACACCGTAAAGGTTGTCAGGTATTGACCTTGTCTGAGCCCGTGGAATTGGCAATCCACCTGTAAGCCGATGTGCAGTGCGTTACGCCGGTAGAGCTCGTCGTCGATCGCCCTCTTCTCGGCCTCGCGGCCTTCTTTTCTCTCATCCCGCGCTTCGTTGAATCGCCGATCGGATTCCCTTACTTTGCGGCTTATCCAGAATCCCAAGCAGGCGACGACGATTGGCGTCGCCAATGACGCGACCAGCTTCGCAATCTCCAAGCTGGTCCAATCCTGCAGTGCGCCCATCGCTACGTCCTAGGCCGTGTGTGAAGCGATTACCCGAAGATGAAGTCACCGCCCTTGGCATTGCCAAGGAGGAATACGTTGTTGGCTCTGCATCCGAGTGTCAGGGGATCGCCGTCGGGGCAGTTGTCGTTTCCGGGGTCCACGGCGACGATCTCAAAGATCTGCCCGTCCTTCAGTGGGATCGTGAGCGGAACCGAGTTCACGTTGATGCCGCAGGTTCCCCATTCGGTGTACTGCGAATCAAGCGTTCCCTTTTTCTCGAACGGGCCGCCCTCCGTCGCGTTCCGAACGTAGATAGTGATTGGGCGTCGAGACGGATAGCAGTTGTAGGCCAGCACGCGCGCGTTACCCTTTGCCGCCGACGGAGGTCCTCCGTCCGGAGGTTGTCCATCTCCTTCTTGGGGCACAG
>JAAYXN010000360.1 GCA_012515885.1 Rhodococcus sp. (in: high G+C Gram-positive bacteria) | reverse complement strand
GGTTCGGGATGCAGCGTTGGAACAAGCGATTCGCGACCTCGCTGTTGAGAATATCGCCCGTATAGCCGTTGAATCGTGTGGTCAAGACCGCGAGGATCGGTCGGTGTTGAAGCGTCACGTTGATTCTGCGGTCACGCATTTCGATGTCGTCGCGCCGACGTTTGATCCCTTGCTCTGGATACCTGATGTGCATGCGTGGGCGTGGGGGAGAAGCCGGGCTATGCGGCGAAAAATTGAGCATCGAATCGAAGTTATCCAGATATGAAAATGGTTATGCCCTCCCAGCTGGGAGGGCATAACCAGGTATCAAGTTGGGCGCGCAAGGCTAGAAACCGCTGTTTGAGGCTGCCTACAGGGTAGGTACTTCTGCCTCGGAGACCTCCTACACGAACCACTTCCCTCAGCTACGGTGCATCAGGCGCCTTTCAGTTTACCCCTGTGTTTACGGCGAAGAAAGCCGAAAGCTGTAGTTGTCGACCGCAGGCGCGATCCATACTCCCCGCGTACGCGGGGAAGACCCAAGACGGCCTGGCTGCTGTGGCACACCAAAGGGCTCACCCCCGCATACGCGGGGAAGACGCGATGATCTGGTACTACGCGCCGTAGCTGACGGGCTCACCCCCGCATACGCGGGGAAGACAGCTCCACCTCTTCGAGGTCGGCCCCACCCTCGGGCTCACCCACGCATACGCGGGGAAGACACCTCCGCCCCCACCCTGGCACCGAGAAGCTGGGGCTCACCCCCGCACACGCGGGGAAGACAATCCAACGACGTCGTCGATAGCTCACTCCCGTACACGGCAGCAAGAGAGTTTCTGCTCGGCACGGCACTGCTATCCGATCCGCATCGGCGAGTACCCTCCAGGCTGCATGTCCCAGCCGTATTCGCCAGCCAGCCCAGGGCAGGCAATCGAATGCGCTGGATGCTACTGCACCACCAGAATTAGAGATTGAGTAGCGTTGCGGACGAACGGGGTGTAGATCACGTCCACAATTCGGTGAACTGAGCTGCCGATCTGGATAGCTTCGCCAATTCGCGGTGCGCCCATAGTTGAGTACTCCGGCGTCATCACGAGTTTGTCTAGCTTGCCGTCAATGCTTCGCACTCGGGTTTGAAAGGATTCTTGTCGGGTCTCCAGTCCGGCAGTGCCGAAGGACTTCATAATGCCCATTGTGTTGCTCCGTTCTAATTTTGCACGTTTGTATTAGTGGCTCCGTGCAGCCTTCCCGACGGTGGCGAGGATGCCCTTCTCCTCCACGCTAGGCTCACCCCCCGCATGCGCGGGGAAGACATCTCGACATCGATCCGATGACCCGACGAATTGGGCTCACCCCCGCATACGCGGGGAAGACCTCAAGAAGCAGGTCAAAGAACTCAAAGCGACGGGCTCACCCCCGCGTACGCGGGGAAGACAGTCGATGTGGACGCTCGTGACAGTGCCGGATGGGCTTACCCCCGCATACGCGGGGAAGACAAGATCGCGTTGCCACGCTCCGAAGGGTGAATGGGTTCACCCCCGCATACGCGGGAAAGACCTCACCACTGAACAGGAGAAAGCGTTTGCCCAGGGCTAACCCCGGCATACGCAGGGAAGACGAGTTCGCGCTGCTGGTGAACGACCCTCAGGCGGGCTTACCCCCGCATACGCGGGGAAGACCAATGGACCGCCTACCTCAACGCAATGACCAAGGGCTCACCCCCGCCTACGCAGGGAAGACACGCCGATGCCTGTGGCGGTATTGCCAGCCCAGGGCTTACCCCCGCCTACGCGGGGAAGACGCTCGCACCGCCGCCAAGCGTAACGATCAGATGGGCTTACCCCCGCGTACGCGGGGAAGACGCGCGGAGCTGGAAAGCGGCGGCCGCATTCTGGGGCTTACCCCCGCCTACGCGGGGAAGACCTCAACCGTGCACACGAGCGCTCGCACCCTGATGGCTTACCCCCGCGTACGCGGGGAAGACGCCGCTGTAAGCGAGGGGTCGAGTCCGACGACGGGTTCACCCCCGCATACGCGGGGAAGACGGCACGACACCGACGCCACCTGCAGATCGACCGGGTTCACCCCCGCATACGCGGGGAAGACCTCACCGGTAAACAAGATGTGAGGTTCGGGCCGGGCTCACCCCCGCATACGCGGGGAAGACTTCGCGAATGGCGGGTTGGTTACTGCGGCTCAGGGCTCACCCCCGCATACGCGGGGAAGACTCCCGGATCGCGTCGTCTACGACGTCGTGGAGGGGCTCACCCCCGCATACGCGGGGAAGACGGCTGGTTGGGTGAAAGATTTGTCTCGCGGTAGGGCTCACCCCCGCATACGCGGGGAAGACGCTTGACTGTCGGGAAGGCTGCCGCAGCTGAGGGGCTCACCCCCGCATACGCGGGGAAGACCGGAGCAGGAACTTGGCGGCGCCACCTGCGGTGGGCTCACCCCCGCATACGCGGGGAAGACAGACCGACCTGCACCCACGGCGGAAACAACGGGGGCTCACCCCCGCATACGCGGGGAAGACTTGCGTGGCGCCGGCGAGCGTGGCGTTGTCGCGGGCTCACCCCCGCATATGCGGGGAAGACCTGGTTCGCCCTCGAAAACCTGCGTGTAGGTGGGGCTCACCCCCGCATACGCGGGGAAGACGCACCGAACAGTGGCTGGTAGGGGACGGCCGAGGGCTCACCCCCGCATACGCGGGGAAGACCTGTTCCACTCGGTTTTCCGCCCGTTCCGCCCGGGCTCACCCCCGCATACGCGGGGAAGACAAAGTCTCGCGCGGCCGTCGAATCCGGGTCGTGGGCTCACCCCCCGCATACGCGGGGAAGACGCCGAGGGCAAATTCATTGGCCTGCACGCTTTGGGCTCACCCCCGCATACGCGGGGAAGACTCGCTGGAAGACACATCAGCAGCCCTGGCGTTGGGCTCACCCCCGCATACGCGGGGAAGACTCGCTAGGAAGTCCTCCGCGGCCTGCTGTTCGGGGCTCACCCCCGCATACGCGGGGAAGACGACATCACCAAGTGGGAAGTGAACGCGTCCCTGGGCTCACCCCCGCATACGCGGGGAAGACCTTTTGATGATTCGCCGATTTGGTCGCCTGGTCGGTTCACCCCCGCATACGCGGGGAAGACGCTTACCGCAGTGACGGCACACTGACTCGCTCAGGTTCACCCCCGCATACGCGGGGAAGACGCGAACTGTTGAACCTGTATCCGTCTGGGATTGGGTTCACCCCCGCATACGCGGGGAAGACTCTCGCGCGAAGCTGGACCGGGTGTTCGTGGTCGGTTCACCCCCGCATACGCGGGGAAGACGAGTTGATCCTCGGCGCGGGCGAGTGAGGCGCGGGTTCACCCCCGCATACGCGGGGAAGACGTGGAGGCACTAGCGCAAGCAGCCCACCAAATGGGTTCACCCCCGCATACGCGGGGAAGACTGGCTTGACATGATGGATTCCTCCTCAGGGTTGGGTTCACCCCCGCATACGCGGGGAAGACTAAACGGCCCTGAACTCCAAGGGGGAGGCGGAGGGTTCACCCCCGCATACGCGGGGAAGACTTCGGTGTCCACCACATTTGAGCGTCGACGGGGGGTTCACCCCCGCATACGCGGGGAAGACCCACCGAGACCACCCCCACACCCACCCCCACAGGGTTCACCCCCGCATACGCGGGGAAGACACTACAAGGACGGCTGGTCCAACGGTGCCGAGGGGTTCACCCCCGCATACGCGGGGAAGACCTCGATAAGGCATTGACCGGGTCGTCTACCGAGGGTTCACCCCCGCATACGCGGGGAAGACGGTACGCGATCTGCGCGGTGTAAGTCCGGTCGGGGTTCACCCCCGCATACGCGGGGAAGACGGCGGTGTCTCATGACCGTGCTCAGTGAGTGGGGGTTCACCCCCGCATACGCGGGGAAGACACTTATTGACCAGCAGCTTTAGGAGAGAATAGCGCGAATTAGATTCACTTCTGTCGGAAAGTTGTCCGCAGACAATCCCTGTCCTACCGACGTTTGCCGTAGCGGTCGGCGAGTTTGTCCTCAGGCGACTTCGCGGCGGCCTCGGCATTCATGCGGGCAACTGCGGCACGGGGATCGCGATCAACAGACGACTTCGGCTTCTTCGGCGTCGCCACACCATTAGCGGCATCCTTCTCGCGGCGCCGCTCCTTCAACTCGGCATACACGAAATAGCCGAGACCCAGCGGAGCCATGATGCCGAACGCCAACCACTGCAACCCATACGACAGGTACGGTCCCGCATCAAGCTGAGGTAGGGGAATGACACCCAAACCGCCCGGCTGATCCGGCTCCAACTGCACATACAAATCCGCCAACGCAAAGTTATTGACGACACTGCCCACCTGGGCAGGATTGATCGTGTACACCTGCGGCAAATCGCCCTCAAGCATCGGATCGCGTCCCGCGACCACGCCCTCAGAAACCCGAACCCGCGCATTCAACGTCACCTCAGCACTCGGCGGAGGATCAATAGGCGGCGGCTGAGTTCCCTCAATGGGACGCACATAGCCGCGATTAACCAGCACCACCTGGCCGTTATCGAGCGCAAACGGTGTCAGCACCTCATACGACGGCTGGCCATCGATAGAACGCAACCGGACCAGCGCATCACTGCCCAACCCGTACGACCCCGACAGCGTCACCTGCCGCCACTCATCGTCCGGATTGATTGTGTTGTTGCTGATCAGCGACTCGACGGGCACCGGGTCCGCGTTAATGGAATCGGCAATCAACTGATTGCGATGCTCGGTGCTGGTGTTCTTCCCCAACTGCCACGGCGCCAAGATCGAAAAGCAGAGGAACGCGAAAGCAGCCACCAGCAGAGCCATCACGATCCAGCTCGGACGCAGGAGGAATTTCAGCCTTCGCACGGGTCCACCGTAGCGGAGCGGATGAAGTGCATGGTGAGCGGAGCGGACGGTCGCGGCTGCTAGCGGCGTCCGAGGGCGTCGTTAACCCAATCCATGAGCCCGGGGACGGCAGCTTCGATCTGTTCGCGCACGGTCTCGAATTCCGAGTCGGGGCCGTAGTAGGGGTCGGCGACGGAATCGGAGTCGGTTTCTGGATCGAAGCTGCGCAGCAGACGTCGACGTTCGGTGGGGACGCCAAGACGCGCAAGGATCCGGTCATGGCCGGTATCGAGGGGGACGACGAGATCGGCGTCGAGGTGGTCGCGGCTGACTTTCGCGGCGCTGTGCCCGGTGGGATAGCCGTGTTCACACAGAACAGCGTTGGTGCGTGGATCGGCTTCGTCGCCCGCATGCCAGCCGTCGGTTCCCGCGCTCGATACGCGGACCTGTTCGGAAAGCCCCGCGTCTTCAATGTGCTTGAGGAAAATTTTCTCGGCCATGGGGGAGCGGCAAATGTTGCCGGTGCACACGAACGTCACATGTAGAGGGGCACCAGCAGATGAACTAGACCCAGAAGAGTTAGGCCCAGAAGAGTTATGCACTGATTATCTCCTGTAGTTGCGCTACGGATTCAAGTACTTCGTCGGCGCCTGCGGATTCGGCGGGTGCGCCGTACCCCCACGAGGCAAAGAAGGCCCGAAGACCCCAGGTGGCAGCGCCGCGCATGTCGTGGTCACGGTCCCCGATCATCGTGATCTCGGGTGTGCCTGATCCCGGGGTGATGCCCAAAGCGCCGAGTGAGTGGGCGATGACGTCTGCTTTCGCGCGCCGGGTGCCGTCGTCGCTCGCGCCGCCGATAAATTCGAAATAGTGCGCCAAATCGAAGTGCTCCAGGATGCGGATGGCGAGGCGCTCGTTCTTCGATGTTGCGACGGCGAGGCGGTAGCCGCGCTTCGTTGCGGTGTCGAGCACTGTGGGGATGCCGTCGAAGACGGCGTTGTTGGCCCAACCGCCTGCCTCGTAGTGGCGCATATAGGCCTGCACGCCTTCGCGGGCACTGTTTTCGTCGGGAAGCAGTGTTTTCATCGTGTCGAGCATCGGCGGACCCACAACGATCTCAAGCTGCTGCGCGGTGGGTTCGGGTAAACCAAGATCGTTCAGCGCGCTGCGGAAGCACTCGATGATTCCCGGTGCGGAATCGGTGAGGGTGCCATCGAGATCGAAAAGTAGGACGGGCGCAGAAGACGGGGACACGATTTCAGTATTTCGCATCCGTGTATCTCTGCGCGGGGGCATCACCGTGCACCTGTCGTACGGGTTCAGTCGTGCCTTGTGGGTGCGCCTGAGAGAGTGGGGATATGAGTGTGCGACTTTCTGACGTGATCGACGTTCTCGACGAGGCGTATCCGCCAGCGCTCGCGGAGTCGTGGGATTCCGTTGGATTGGTGTGCGGCGATCCTGCCGATGAGGTGTCGAACGTTGTCGTCGCCGTCGACGCCACCGAAGCCGTTGTCAACGACGCAATCGCGACAGGCGCTGACCTACTAGTGGTCCACCATCCGCTGCTGATGCGTGGCGTCGACACTGTTGCCGCCGATACGCCTAAAGGCGCGCTCATTCACCGCCTCATCAAGGCCGGGTGCGCACTGTTCACCGCGCACACCAACGCCGATTCCGCCGACCCCGGAGTTTCGGATGCGTTGGCTGCCGCAATCGGGATGCGCGTACACGGACCAATCGCGCCGAAGACGGCCGATGCCGTCGACAAGTGGGTGGTCCTCGTTCCCGAGACCGATGTGCAGCCGCTGCAGCAGGCGCTTTTCGACGTAGGGGCAGGCAGTATCGGCAACTACTCTGAGTGCAGTTGGCAGGTTGTGGGCACCGGCCAGTTCCTTCCGACCGCGGGAGCGACACCAACTCTGGGGCAGGTCGGCGATCTGGAACGCGTCACCGAAGCGCGCATCGAGGTCATTGCCCCGCAGCGACTTCGGAGCCGCGTCTTGGCGGCGCTGCGTGCAGCGCACCCCTACGAGGAACCGGCGTTCGATATCTTCGAACCCGTCGCGTTGCCGACGACTCAGGGCCTCGGACGGGTGGGCGAATTGGAGCAGACGCTGAGCCTTCGTGAATTCACTGCGGTCGTCGCGCAAGGGCTGCCGTCCACGGAATGGGGCGTGCGTTCGGCAGGTGACCCGGATCGCCCGGTTCGCACCGTCGCGGTCTGCGGCGGCGCAGGCGATTCGTACCTCGAAACCGTCACCAGGCTCGGTGTCGATGCCTACGTGACCGCGGATCTGCGGCACCACCCCGCCGACGAGCATCTGCGTTGCGGTGGACCGGCCCTGGTGGATGTGGCGCACTGGGCCAGCGAGTGGCCGTGGTGCGCGCAGGCCGCCGCGATCATGGACGCCGCCTTCGCCGCGCAACCCGGATGGACCACGCGCGTATCGACGCTGCGCACCGATCCGTGGACCACCAGCGCGCATTAGGCCAGGCCCACTCACTAGGCGCCCCACGGTGACCTGCGCAGAGCAACCCCGGCCACGGGGTACGGTTGACCACACACGAGCAGTCGTATCAACAGCAGGAGTCAACACGCGTGAACGTCGAACCCCAGGTGCAGTCCAAGCTTCTCGAACTCGCTGGCCTCGACGCCGAGCTGGCGCGCACGGCGCATCGCCGCACGTCTTTGCCTGAGCAGCAAGAAGTGGACCGGCTTGAGACTGAACGCAACACCCGCAAAGACGCTGCCGTCGCGGTGCAGATCATCCTCGATGACCTCGATCGCGATATCCGCAAACTTGAAGGTGAAGTCGACGCGGTCCGCAAGCGCGAACAGCGCGACCGTGATCTGCTGCAAGGCGGCACCGTCGGTGCCAAGCAGCTGACCGAACTTGAGCATGAACTCAGCAGCTTGGAGCGCCGTCAGGGCTTGCTCGAAGACGACCTGCTTGAGGTCATGGAGCGACGCGAGGCCTCCCAGGCCGATTACGACCACGCTGGCGCGCAGCTGTCGAAGGTGGAGGACGAGCTGATTGACGTCCGTCGCCGCCGCGACGACGCGCTCGCGGACCTCGACAGCTCGGTGGCCGCGCGCACCGCAGACCGGGAAGCGCTCGTGGTGAACTTCCCGACCGACCTACTCGAAGCGTATGAGAAGCAGCGCGCATCACGCGGCATCGGTGCGGCCCTGTTGCAGGCCCGTCGCTGCGGTGCGTGCCGTATCGAACTTGATCGCGGTGAGATCTCCCGCATCCAGGCCACCGCACCGGACGTCGTCGTCCGCTGCCCTGAATGCAACGCAATTTTGGTGCGTACCAAGGAATCTGGCCTGTGAGTGGCCCCCGGGTCATCATTGAGGCGGACGGCGGTTCACGAGGAAACCCGGGGCCAGCCGGGTACGGCGCTGTCGTGTTCGACCGCGACCGCCAGCGGGCGCTCGCTGAGCGGTGCGAATACCTCGGTGTCGCCACCAACAATGTTGCCGAATACCGGGGACTGATTGCAGGTTTGATGGCAGCACGCGAGCTAGGTGCAGGTGCCGTGGACGTCCGGATGGATTCCAAACTTGTCGTCGAACAGATGTCGGGGCGCTGGAAGGTCAAGCACCCCGACATGATTCCGCTGAACCGGCAGGCGGCTGATCTCGCGCGCTCGTTCGACGAGGTCACCTGGACGTGGATTCCGCGGGCCGAAAACTCACACGCTGACCGTCTCGCCAACGAGGCGATGGACGACGCCCAGAGCCCCGCCGATGCCAGTGATGCTGGGGCAGGTGAGGATTCAGATGTTGAGCCTGCCGCGTCATGCAGTGACGCGACCCCGGCTGCTCCGGGCTGGATGGCCACGTCCGGAACCCCGACATGCTTCCTGCTGCTGCGTCACGGTCAGACACCGCTGTCGGTTGAGCGCCGCTACTCGGGCCGCGGAAACCCGGAACTGACCGATCTCGGTCAGACCCAGGCCGCCCAATCTGCCAAGCGGTTCGCCGCGCGCGGAGGTGTCGCGGCCGTGATTACTTCACCGCTCGCACGTACCCGAGCGACCGCTGACGCCGCAGCACACGCTCTAGGGCTCCCCGTGCAGGTTCACGAAGGTCTCATCGAGACCGACTTCGGCGAGTGGGAAGGGCTGACCTTTTCTGAAGCCGCGGCACGTGATCCGCAGCTGCATCAGCAGTGGCTCTCAGATACATCCGTGCGTCCGCCTGGCGGTGAAAGTTTCGACGAGGTCCGCGCCCGCGTCCTCACCGCGCGAGACGAACTCAGCGAACAGTTCGGGGGCGCCAACCTGTTGGTGGTTTCCCACGTGACCCCCATCAAGACGATGCTTCAACTCGCACTCGACGGCGGGCCGTCGCTGCTGTATCGCCTGCATTTGGATTTGGCGTCCCTGAGTATCGCCGAGTTCTATGACGAGGGCCGCGGGTCCGTGCGCCTAGTGAACGACACATCGCACCTGACGTCGTAGAAAATGCGCGGCAACGGGATTCTTCACGCTGTGGAAATGGCGGGGAACGCGCCGCGGTACGCTTAACGACGCGGATGAGTTGGCTGGGCGGCCGCGGCAGAAGGAACCGAGTGTCTTTTCGAAGGCATTAAGGCCTTCTGTCGAGGAAAGTCCGGACTCCACAGAGCAGGGCGGTTGCTAACGGCAACCCGAGGTGACTCGCGGGACAGTGCCACAGAAAACAGACCGCCTCCGACAGCTTTCGAGCTATTGGAGGTGAGGGTGAAACGGTGCGGTAAGAGCGCACCAGCATCCCAGGTGACTGGGATGGCTAGGTAAACCCCGCCCGGAGCAAGGTTGAAGGCTGCATTTCGGTGCAGCTGCGCAGGTGTTTGAGGGCTGCTCGCCCGAGCTTGCGGGTGAACCGCTTGAGGTACCCGGCGACGGTGTGCCCAGATGGATGGTCGCCACCTAACTCACGTTAGGTACAGGATCCGGCTTACACGCCAACTCGTCCGCCCCTGTTGTCTTTTAGGGATCAACTGGTCTGCAGGATCAACCACAACTTTCACCAGATACGTCAAGAGGCGCCCGCGAGTTTCGCGGGCGCCTCTTGTGCGTAAGGCTTGTTTAGCCGGACTTTCCGTACGGGCCAATTGCCAACACGTTGGCCCAGTAGGTGGCCGCGTCAGGGCCGACGTAGGGGAGGAGGTGATCAAAAATGATCGTTGACATGTGAACTCCAATCGAGCGGGTGAGGTTGTTGCCAAGGGTAACAGTCACACGGGTTTTCGCGACCTGTCACGGAGTCTTGAGAGACACTAGACACATGACAAATCCTGACGAGCTTTGGTACTACGACCTGACCACCGGCGAGGTGACGCTAGGTCCCGAAACTTCGACGTTTACCCGTATGGGTCCATACCCAACTCGCGAGGCTGCGAGACATGCGTTGGAAATTGCGGCTGAGCGCAACAAGGTCGCCGATCAGGCGGACGAGGAGTGGAACGACGACTAGAGGTCGCTGTAGGAGTGCAGCGGCGGCTAGGGGGGCGCTGTAGGAGTGCAGCGACGACTAGAAGCCGATCAGTCCTGATGCGAGGTCGGGGATGTCGAGAGCGTCGATAGCTCCTTGGCGTACCTCGGGGCACTCGTTGTTGGTGATGGCGTCGATTCGGGCACGGTCTTGCGCAAACTCGATCGGGTTGAGTCCGTGCTGGGCGATCCAGGTGACGATGACACCGTTGAGACCGGTTTTGCCGATCGTGGGTGTGTAGGTTCGCCAGCTTTGCAGTTGCCCTTCAAGGTCGTTGCAGAGGGCCGCCGCTTGTTCCGTAGTGACATCACCCGCAACCGCCGTGGGTGCGCCGTCAGTAGATTCGGGCGCGGGGGTCTGAGGCGCCGACGTCGACGGTGATCCACAGGAGGTCACCACGAGCGCCAACGCCACCGCGCCGATTCCGCTGAAAACACGCGCACCCACGCGCGGGCGGTTCATCAGAAGGTGTGCTCGGGTCCGGGGAAGGTGCCTGCGGCAACCTCACGCGCATACTCGGCGGCAGCGCTGCGCAGATCGTCACCAATATGCGCGAAGTGTTTGACGAATTTCGCCGTCTTTCCGCTGGTGTACGCGGCCATGTCTTGCCAGACGAGTACCTGTGCGTCGCATTCGACGCCCGCACCGATACCGACGGTCGGGATGGTCAACTTGCGGGTGACCTGGCCAGCCAAATCAGCGGGCACCATTTCCATGACGACAGCGAAGGCGCCTGCTTCTTGGACGGCGATGGCGTCAGCAACGAGCTGTTGGGCGGCGTCGCCGCGGCCCTGCACGCGGAAGCCGCCGAGAGCGTTGACGCTTTGCGGCGTGAAACCGATATGTGCCATGACGGGAATGCCGGCGGCGGTCAGTGCAGCGATTTGGGGGGCGATGCGCTCGCCACCTTCAATCTTGACGCAGTGCGCTTGGCCTTCCTTCATAAAGCGCGTTGCGGACGTGACGGCCTGCTGTGGTGACGTTTCGTAGCTACCGAACGGCAGGTCAGCGACGACCAGTGCGTTCGGTGCGCCACGCACTACGCCGCGGACCAGCGGGATCAGCTCATCCATGGTGACGTGGACGGTGGTGTCGTAGCCGTAGACCACGTTGGCAGCCGAGTCGCCGACGAGCAGAACCGGGATTCCGGCTTCGTCGAAGAGGCGGGCTGTGGAGTAGTCGTAGGCGGTGAGCATCGACCAGCGGGTGCCCTCGGACTTCATTGCCTGCAGGTGGTGCACCCGAGTTTTACGGCGGGGAGCATCAGCGGCTACGGGCGCGGAGCCGTAGGGGGAGGTGTTCTCGGACATCGTGTCCCTCTCGTCCTCGAGGCCCAAGTGTTGGGTCCCCGGGTTGGGTGATGACGCCACCAGTCTGCCACCGTGACGGGCCGCCGCGTAGGGGCGGTGTGAGTGCGTTGGGTCACAGCGCCTTCTCGCCTGGCACGATCGACAGTATGTGGAAGCGTGCGCGGATGGCGTCAGCGTCGGCCAGTCTCGCCCTGGCGGCGGTCATAGTGGCCGGTTGTGGTGGGGGTACGGTGACCGATGGCCAGGCGACACCCACAGGGGATGGGGGTCCGATCCCTGAGGGTCTTGACCGGTTTTATACGCAGTCGCTCACGTGGGGGAGTTGCGAAGACTATGAGACGGACGGGCCGCTGAGCGGCGATATGGAATGCGCCCACGTTCAGGTTCCGCTGAACTACAGCGAACCCGACGGTGCGACCGCCCAAATCGCCATTTCGCGGGTTCAGGCAGCTAAACAGTCACTAGGTTCCCTCCTCGTCAACCCGGGTGGCCCGGGCGCCTCCGGGCTCGCCATGGCCTCGATTGCCGAGAACACCGGCATCGGAGACCGCTTCGACGTGGTGGGATTCGACCCGCGCGGCGTGGGTGCGTCGACACCGCAGATTCGGTGCCTGACCGATAAAGAAATTGATGAGGACCGGGCGCGCAACGACGTCGACCGGACACCGGAAGGCATCGCGAACGCGGAAGCTGACAACCAGCATTTCGCTGATACGTGCGCCGAACGCGTCGGCGTCGATGTCCTAGCGCACGTCGGCACCTATGAAGTCGTGCGGGATATGGACGTTATTCGCGCGGTGCTCGGCGACGAGAAACTCAACTTCCTCGGCTACTCCTACGGCAGCCGTTTGGGCACGATCTATGCCGAAACCTTCCCGACCAACATTCGCGCAATGGTCCTCGACGGCGCGCTCGATCCTCAACAAGACCCGGTCGAGGAGGTTATTGCGCAAGCCGAGGCGTTCCAGCTCGCGTTTGACGCTTTCGTAGCTGACTGCACCTCCCTCCCGGACTGCCCTCTGGGTTCTGACCCAGCGCAGGCTGTCGACCGTTTCCGTGACTTGGTGGATCCGCTGATCGACACACCAGCGGAAACCACTGACCCACGCGGGTTGGGCTACCGGGACGCCATCACCGGCGTCCAGCAGGCGCTGTACTCGCAGCAACTATGGGGAGTGCTGCGCGGGGGACTGACGAGCCTGACCAACGGCACCGGCGACTCGCTGCTGATGCTCGCCGACATCTACGAGGGTCGAAACGAAGAGGGAAAGTACACCAACATCGGAGACGCCTTCATCGCGATTCGCTGCGTCGATGACCCGCCCGTCGACGATCCAGCGATCGCAGGCGAAGCCGAAATGCGCTACCGCGAAGTGGCGCCCTTCCTCGACGACGGCCGCGGCACCGGGCAGGCGCCGCGCGATGTATGCGCGTTCTGGCCCGTGCCACCAACCGGCGAGCCGCACGAGGTGTCCGCGCCGGGCGTACCGCCCATCGTCGTCGTCTCCACCACCGAGGACCCCGCAACGCCATACCAGGCAGGTGTGGACCTTGCGGCTGGCTTGGGTGGCACGTTGGTGACGTATCGGGGCAACCAGCACACCGTCGTCCTCGACGGCAATTCCTGCGTCGACGACGCGATCACCGCGTATTTCGTCGATCTCACCGCCCCTGAGCCAGGATTGACGTGCTAGTGCAACGTTAATCAGATCCGCTCGCGCTGCAGTGCGTGGTGCGAAGGCCGTACCAGCGAAGTAACACGGATTTAACGAGACATGCCTAGGCTGAACAGCATGGATCGCCAAAAGGAATTCGTGCTGCGCACCCTCGAAGAGCGCGACATCCGATTTGTTCGCCTGTGGTTCACCGACGTGCTCGGTTACCTCAAGTCCGTGGCGATCGCCCCGGCCGAGTTAGAAGGTGCCTTCGAAGAGGGCATCGGCTTCGATGGCTCTGCGATTGAAGGCTTCTCGCGCGTCTCTGAGGCCGACACCGTCGCCAAGCCCGACGCATCGACCTTCCAGGTGCTGCCGTGGTCCTCAAGCAAAGGACACCAGCACTCCGCGCGCATGTTCTGCGATATCGCGATGCCCGACGGCTCGCCGTCGTGGGCCGATCCACGCCACGTCCTACGCCGCCAGCTCAACCGGGCCGGCGATCTCGGCTTCAGCTGCTATGTCCACCCGGAGATCGAGTTCTTCCTGCTCGAGAACGGTCCGATGGATGGCACACCGCCTGTGCCCGCAGACAGCGGCGGCTACTTCGACCAGGCTGTGCATGACTCAGCCCCCAACTTCCGCCGTCACGCCATCGACGCTTTGGAGTCGATGGGCATCTCGGTGGAGTTCAGCCACCACGAGGCAGCACCCGGGCAGCAGGAAATCGACCTGCGCTACGCGGACGCACTGTCTATGGCAGACAATGTCATGACCTTCCGTTACCTCGTCAAAGAGGTCGCCATCCAGGAAGGTGTGCGCGCGAGCTTCATGCCGAAGCCGTTCAGCGACCAGGCTGGCTCGGCGATGCACACGCACATGAGCCTGTTTGAAGGCGACACCAACGCGTTCCACAACCCGGACGATCCGATGCAGCTGTCGGATACGGGTAAGGCGTTCATCGCGGGCATTCTGGAGCACGCCAACGAGATCAGCGCCGTCACTAACCAGTGGGTCAACTCGTACAAGCGACTCATTCACGGCGGTGAAGCACCGACGGCCGCGTCCTGGGGCCCGTCAAACCGTTCCGCGTTGATCCGTGTCCCGATGTACACGCCCAACAAGGCGTCGTCGCGTCGTGTCGAGATCCGCAGCCCTGACTCAGCCTGCAACCCATACTTGACGTTCGCAGTGCTGCTCGCTGCCGGTTTGCGCGGCATCGAGAAGGGCTACGAGCTTCCCCCCGAGGCCGAGGACGACGTGTGGTCACTGACCCCGGCTGAGCGCCGCGCCATGGGCTACAAGGAACTGCCGCAGAACCTCGACCAGGCGCTGCGCGAAATGGAACGGTCCGAGCTTGTTGCCGAAACACTCGGCGAGCACGTATTCGACTTCTTCCTGCGCAACAAGCGCCGGGAGTGGGAGGAATACCGCAGCAACGTCACCCCGTATGAACTTAAAGCCTACCTAGGGTTGTGAGCGGACTGCGACGATGGTCAAACCCCCTACATCAAGGTCAGTAGTTCCCGGACCGGGAAGACTAGGCCTGGTCGAACCCAGTGCGCCGGAAGACCTTCGGACGTTGGGATGGAACGATGCAGAGAGCACCGAACTATTGTGGGCGCTCTCGCGAGCCGCGAACGCAGACCTTGCGCTACGCACCTTGGTGCGGCTGCACGATGCGTTGGGGGAGAACTGGGTTGCCCTGGACGCACAGCTGCGGACCGATAAGTCGCTGCGCGGTCGTCTCTTTGGGCTGATCGGGGCATCGGACGCATTCGGCGATCACCTCGTGGCAGAGCCGCAGTCATGGAAACTCCTCGACGGCGACATGCCGCCGATCACGCGCGAGAGCGCGTTGACGGCGATGCTTGGATCAGTTGACGCGGTACGCGAAGAAGGTGCGTCGCCTGATGCCCAGCTGTATCGGGCAGAGGTAACCGGTCCGGACGCCATCGCGATATTGCGCAGGACCTACCGAGATCAGCTGATGCTGATCGCCGCAGCAGATCTAGCCGCCACCGTCGAGAACGAGCCTGTTGTCCCATATCAGGCTGTGGGGCACCAGCTTTCGGATCTGGCTGATGCCGCACTGACCGCAGCTCTGGCGGTTGCTGTCGCTACCGTGTGTCCAGACAAGCCGTGCCCCGTGCGGCTGGCTGTGATCGCTATGGGCAAATGCGGTGCCCGCGAACTCAATTATGTTTCTGACGTCGACATCGTTTTTGTCGCGGAACCCGCCGATTCGACCGCCGCGCGTATCGCCGGCGAGATGATGCGCATCGGTTCGTCCGCGTTCTTCGACGTCGACGCCGCCCTGCGCCCGGAAGGTAAGTCAGGCGAACTGGTTCGTACCCTCGACTCCCACATCGCGTACTACAAGCGGTGGGCCAAAACGTGGGAGTTCCAAGCACTACTGAAAGCGCGCCCGATGACGGGCGATATGGAACTTGGTCGACGCTACGATGAGGCACTGAGCCCCATGGTGTGGACCGCGTCCGAGCGCGAAGACTTCGTTCCCGAAGTACAGGCGATGCGTCGCCGCGTCGAAGAACTCGTGCCTGCCGAACTGCGTGAACGCGAACTCAAACTCGGTCGAGGCAGCCTCCGTGACGTGGAATTCGCAGTGCAACTGCTGCAACTCGTCCACGGCCGCGCCGACAAGACGCTGCATGTCAAAAGCACCGTAGATGCGCTGACCGCGCTCGCTGCCGGTGGCTACATC
>JAAYXN010000023.1 GCA_012515885.1 Rhodococcus sp. (in: high G+C Gram-positive bacteria) | reverse complement strand
TCATTTGCGCACCCTGGTCGATGTCGGTCTGGGATATGTGCGGCTCGGCCAACCAGCGCCCACGTTGTCCGGCGGTGAAGCCCAGCGCGTCAAACTGGCAGCTGAGCTGCAGAAGCGCTCCACTGGCCGCACCGTCTACGTTCTCGATGAGCCCACCACCGGTCTGCACTTTGAAGACATCCGCAAACTACTCGGCGTCGTCAATGGTCTTGTCGATAAGGGCAACACGGTCATCGTCATTGAACACAATCTCGATGTCATCAAGACAGCGGACTGGATCATCGACATGGGTCCAGAGGGCGGCTCGGGCGGCGGAACTGTTGTCGCTCAAGGAACCCCAGAAGAAGTTGCTGCCACGCCAGGTAGCTACACCGGCCAATTCCTCGCTGAAGTGTTGGGCGACAACACACCTAGCGCTGCGCCAGCGAAGAAAGCTCGCGCTGGAAAAACCGCAACCAACGGTGCCGCTGCCAAGCCCGCGGCGGTCCGTAAGCGAGCTCCACGGAAAGTCTCACGCTGACGACTCGCCCACGGACGCTCTATTAGCGCCGTGGGCGTCCGCGGGTGTGTGCTGACGTGCCGATGGCTGTGCGCGCGTTATCGTCGCCCAGTTTCGGGGTCTTGCGGTTTTCCCACCCGGTGAGGGTGCGGATCGTTAGGAGCGTGCCCCACGGGGCGATCACCCAGATCGGCCACGGGTACACCGAGCCGTCCACAGTCAGAGCCAAGATTCCCCAGATCACCAGGTTGATGGCGCTGAGGCTGAACCACACTGTCCACTCGATTTTCAGGTGCAGCGGCACCTGAAAACGTGACCGCACACCCACAGGCGGCAGCGGTTCAGGCAGTTCGGGAAGGTCTTCCAGGACCCGCTGAACGCGTGAACGGGTCACTGATTTGTAGACCTGATCGGCGCGGTCATCAAACTCGGTGACACTGAGTCGCCCAGCGGTGACGTGCCGGGTGAGTTCGTCGATCACCTGCTGCCGCTCGGCGTCAGAAGGTCGATAGTTTTGCTGAGCCGAGCGTCCTATGGGGCTGGTCATGCCGATGCCCTTCCACTGTGGACCGTAAGGTTAGTCAAGAAGGTACCGGACCTGTGCCCGTCGATAGCCAGGTGCGTCGACATGCGCAGGCGATCCGTACTATCACCGTGTTCGATGTCAGTTCTGCTTCCGAAGGGGACCTTAAACGCTATGACCGCGAAGATCGAGCAACTCGAATTCCAGGCGGAGACACGTCAGCTCCTTGATCTGATGATCCACTCCGTCTATTCGAACAAAGACACGTTCTTGCGTGAGCTCATCTCCAACTCGTCCGACGCCCTCGACAAGCTTCGGCTTGAGGCTTACCGGGACAAAGACCTCGATGCCGACACCTCGGACTTGCACATCGAGATCGATGCCGACACCCAGGCGCGCACACTAACTGTGCGTGACAACGGAATCGGTATGAGCCGCGACGAGGTCGTGGACTTGATCGGCACGCTTGCCAAGTCCGGTACGGGAGAACTGCGTCGCACCCTCGCGGAAGCGAAAGATGCTGTCGCGTCGGAAGAATTGATCGGCCAGTTCGGAATCGGCTTCTACGCCACGTTCATGGTGGCCGACAAGGTCACGTTGACGACGCGTCGAGCAGGAGAATCGACGGGTACCCGCTGGGAGTCCGCTGGCGATGGCACCTACACCATCGAGACCCTTGACGACGCGCCTCAAGGCACCGCGGTGACACTTCACCTTAAGCCCGAGGATGCTGATGATCACCTCTTCGACTACACGTCGGAGTGGAAGATCAAAGAGATCGTCACCAAGTACTCGGACTTCATCTCCTGGCCGATTCGCATGGAAATTGATCGCCCCGGCCAGCCTGGCGATGACGAACCGGTCGAGATCGTCAGGGAAACTGTCACTCTCAACTCGATGAAGGCCCTGTGGACCCGTCCGCGCGATGAGGTCTCCGACGAGGAGTACCGCGAGTTCTACCGCCACATCGCCCACGCCTGGGATGACCCACTGGAGATCATCCCGTTCAAGGCCGAAGGAACCTTCGAGTACCAGGCCCTGCTGTTTCTGCCGTCAACCGCGCCGTACGACCTGTTTATGCGGGACGGCAAGACCGGCATCTCGCTGTACGTGCGCCGCGTGTTCATCATGGACGATTGCAACGACCTCATCGCACCGTACTTGCGGTTCGTTAAGGGTGTTGTGGATGCCCAAGACCTGTCGCTCAACGTCTCTCGGGAAATCCTGCAGCAGGACCGGCAGATTCGCGCGATCCGCCGTCGCTTGACCAAGAAGGTGCTGACGACCATCAAAGATTTGATGTCGTCGGACGCCGACAAGTACCGGACGCTGTGGACCCAGTTTGGTCAGGCAATCAAGGAAGGCCTCGTTGCGGACGCGGACAACCGCGAGACGATCTTGAGCCTGTAGTC
>JAAYXN010000359.1 GCA_012515885.1 Rhodococcus sp. (in: high G+C Gram-positive bacteria) | reverse complement strand
TGATCGTGCAGGTAGCCGTACAGGTCGCGCTGGACCGAGAGAAATTCGGTGATGCGTTGAGTGTCCCAGGTAGGCCAATGATGTGAGGCGAACAGAACATCGGTGCGCGAGGCGTAGCGGTTGATTGACTCGGTCAGGTACTTCGACCACACGTGTGGGTCGCGTACGAGCGCACCGCGCAGCGTCAGGAGATTGTGCAGCGTATGGGTCGCGTTCTCCGCCATGCACAGCGCGCGCTTGTCAGGGAAGAAAAAGTTCATCTCGGCTGGAGCTTCGGTTCCCGGCGTGAGCTGGAACTCGACCCGTACGCCGTCAATCACTTCCGACTGTCCGGTGTGGCCGATGTGGACGGTCGGTGCAATGAGTGTTGGCGTTCCCGTCGAGTTCGTAGGGCCAAGACCAGCGCCAATGGACCCGTGTGGTCCACGCGGGAGGGCAGCCCCGTACATGTAGGCGGACCTTCGTGCCATGGCTGTACCCGCGTAAACGTTCTCAGCCACGGCGTGTTCAACAAACCCGACCGGGGCAAGGATGGGGCAGCGGCCAGCAGCGACGTCCTCTTCGGTGGTAACGCCTTTGACGCCACCGAAGTGGTCGATGTGGCAGTGCGAGTAGATCACGCCCGTGACGCGGCGATCGCCTCGATGCGCACGGTAAAGCCCCAATCCGGCTGCCGCTGTTTCGGTGGAGATGAGCGGATCAATGATGATGATGCCGGTGTCACCTTCAACGATCGTCATGTTCGACAGGTCTAGTCCACGGATCTGGTAGATACCGTCAGTGACCTCGTAGAGTCCCTGTTTCGCACACAATCTTGACTGGCGCCACAAGCTCGGGTTGACGGTGGGTGGGCACTCTCCGTCGAGGAACGCAAAAGCATCGCTGTCCCACACGGTATTTCCTGCTGCATCCTTGACTACCCCCGGCTCTAGGGAGGCGATGAACCCACGCTCCGTGTCGACGAAGTCTTGGGTATCGGAAAAGGGCAGGCTCTGTTGGGCTTCCAAGTTCTTGTTCGACACCGTCGTTGTGGCGTCCCCATATTGCGTCATACGTTGATCGTGCCGCCGGCTTCGCGGCCTGGCCTCACCTATTACAGGTGAAATCGACAAGTTGACGTTCGATTCCGGCTTCGATCAGTCGGGAAGGCGGCGCATTTCAATAACGGTGATCCCCAATACATCGAATCGGGCCAATACTCCACGCAACTCAGTCGGATTCCCGATGGAGCCGTACAGCATGGTGTACGCGCCGGGAATATCCGAAACCTCCAACTCGGGCAACGCCGCGAGTGCACGCTCAGACAACACGCCGCCGACGGTGAACGAATATCGCACGCCCTTCGGCCACGACTCTGGCTGCATCACCGCTCCTCTCGTGGTACACACCACCATGGTGTAACTCGATGGTCCCGCGCCTCACCCAAAGGTGGTGACCTCAAGAATTCACCTGTTGCGGGCGATACACGCTGCCAGCACTGCACTAAAGCAAGCCGGTCAGGCGGGCGGCGGTGATGGCATCGCCCCGAGACGACACACCCAACTTTGCATACAGGCCTCGCAGATGAGTCTTGATGGTGTTCACCGACAGCGCCAATGCCTGCGCAATCTCCTGTGCAGTCTGGGGCGAAGGCAGTTGTTTGAGCACCCGAACTTCAGCGGGCGTAAGAACGACATTTGTCGAGGTGTGGGATGCGTCAGGGTGTGTCCGAATGCTTTCGACGAACGGATCAAGGCGGCCGAACCGCCCACTGTGGGAGTCGAGCAGTGGTACTGCGCCACTGACGATGAAAAAAAGGGCGAACTAGGTGCTCAGGCTCCGCTAAGGCGAGCGCTGCCTCAAGATCGTCATACACCCCAAACTCGCGATCGGACGCAGCCCGCACAACCGCACGCAAGATATGGGCTTCAATCTTGGAAATGCTCTGGTCGAGTTGATGATCGAGGACAGAATCGAGCAGTTCGCGGGCACGGACCGACCGGCCGCGCGCATGTTCGACGGTTGCTGCGGCAAGATCTACATGTGGATTTTGGCCCAGAACTCTCGTTGCCTCCTCGATGATTCGCTGAGCTTTTTCGACTTCGTGGGCAGCAACAAGCACATGGGTAGCAAAGGTGACAGTCGGCGTTGATCTAGCATCCATCCGGGCGTCGGCGAGCATTGCCGAAACCATCGCAACAATGTCGCGAGCCGCATCAGCTTTGTCGGTAATCTGATGGAATGCGATGAGTTTCGCCATAACGAAACTGCCCCAACCTGCCAGCGGTGCTGATTGTCCATCGCTTCCCACAGACATCGCGAGTTGCTGA
>JAAYXN010000358.1 GCA_012515885.1 Rhodococcus sp. (in: high G+C Gram-positive bacteria) | reverse complement strand
TCATCGAGGACGAGACAGGCCTCAAAGTCGAGTTCCAGAACGCCACCGACTACGCCGCCGTCATTGAGGCACAGCGCGCCGGTAAAGCAGACATCGCCGCCTACGGCCCCTTCTCGTACGTCACCGCTAAAGACACCGGTGTCGACACCATCGCCATCGCCACCGCCGCTGACGTCGAAGGTGAAGCGCCCGGCTACCACTCGTACGGCATCGTGAACCCAGCGTCGGGTATCACCAGCATCGAAGACTTCCGCGGCAAGACCGTCTGCTTCGTTGACCCGACGTCGACGTCCGGCTACCTCTACCCGTCAGCTGGTTTGATCGCAGCCGGCATCGACCCCGAGAACGACGTCACCCCCGTCTTCGCCGGTGGACACGACGCATCCGTCCTCGCCGTCAAGAGCGGACAGTGCGACGCCGGATTCGCCTACGACACGATGGTCGACGACAAGCTCCCCAACAGTGGCCAGCTCAGCCCCGGCGAAATCAATGTCGTGTGGGAGTCGGAACTGATCGCTAAGAGCCCGATCGCTATCTCCGGCAAGCTCCCTGCCGAACTGCGCGAGCAGCTCACCGACATCTTCCAGAACAAGCTCACCCGTCCCGCACTGGTTGAAGCCGGCTACTGCACCGACGAAGAGTCCTGCGAGCTGCCTGACGAGGTCGGCTACGGCTACATCTCCGTCGCTGACTCCGCATTCGACGGTGTGCGCGCCGTCTGCGAGCAGACCAAAGCAAAGGCCTGCAGCTAGTAGTTCGCTGGCTCTAGCCACATGCTGAATGCACCAATGTCTCACTGACTGTGGTGACAACCTCACGTATCCGCCGATGTCCGTTTCGCGGAAATTCACGTGAGGTTGTCACCACATTCGCTACCAGCTTGGACTATGAACTCTTAGTCCAGGCGGACTTGACCAAGCGCCCGGGATCCCGGGACACCGCTAAACCAGCGGCCTGCCGGGGGCGGCGCCTACGTCCGTAACGAACCACCCGATCACCGCGCAGTCCGACCTCAAGGAGCACCGCCATGATCCATTCACGTCACGCTCATTCCGCCTCTTCCATCTCCGATCAGGACCGAATCGGTGCGTCCATCGACCGCATCCTCGCTCCCTCGATCGAACTCCACTCGGTATCGAAGCAGTTCGGGCAGCAGGTCCGGGCACTCGACGACGTCTCGATGAGGGTGTTCCCCGGTGAGGTTGTTGCACTGCTCGGCCTCTCCGGTTCCGGAAAGTCCACGTTGCTGCGCCTGCTCAGCGGCCTGCATGTGGCCAGCTCAGGCACCGTGAATGTTCTTGGCCACGACGTCGGCGCTGCCCGCGGAAGCGAACTGCGCGCGCTGCGTCGTCAGGTCGGTTTTGTGTTTCAGCAGTTCCATCTGGTCGGTTCCATGTCCGCACTGGAAAACGTTTGCACCGGGGCTCTCGGATCACTCCGAGGGCCCCGCATTGGTTTATTTACCTACCCGCGGTCCGTGCGGGTCGCGGCAATGGAACAGCTGGACCGAGTTGGTTTGGCAGATCAGGCATTTCAGCGCGCCGACACCCTTTCCGGTGGCCAGCAGCAGCGTGTAGCTGTCGCTCGCGCGCTGGTGCAGCGCCCCAAGATCCTCCTCGCTGACGAACCAGTGGCGTCCCTGGACCCGGAATCATCAGCCCAGGTTATGGCCCTGATCTCGCAGATTGCCAGCGAAGACAGCCTCACCGTGGTGTGCAGCCTGCACCAGGTGGAACTCGCACTGTCCTTCGGTCACCGACTGGTTGGTTTGCGCGGCGGAAAGCTGGTGCTGGACAAGCCAGTATCGAGCATCGACAAGAGCGAGACGATGGAAATCTATTCCTCCGTCGCCGCAGTACCCACTCCGCAGCCGGTCTGAGGCCCCACACGTGTCTGTATTGCTTCCGCAGCGCCCGCCCTCCGAGGACGCATCGACGATGCGCACCCTGCGCCCGCCGTCACCACGGGCGATAGGGGTCGCGGCGGTCCTGCTCATTTGGTTCGGTCTGTCCGTGTGGTCGCTGATCGAACTGCGCATCAATGTCGCGACGTTCGCTGACAGCATCGGCAACGCTACCGCCTTCATTGCCCGCATCTTCCCCCTCGACTTCCCGCCGCTCGGCGAAATCTTGGCCATGACCGGCCAAACCCTCGCGATCGTCACCTGCGCGACAGCGCTGTCGGTGGTGCTCAGCTACTTCATTGCCCTTGCCGCCGCCCGCAACACCTCACCTGGCACACCGCTGCGCTGGCTGGCCCGCGCCGCGATCGTCATCACCCGCGCCATCCCTGAACTTGTGCTCGCCATCTTGTTCCTGCGCATGTTTGGTCTCGGCGGTCTCGCTGGAATTTTGGCGCTCGGTATCCACTCGGTCGGCATGGTCGGCAAGATGTACGCCGACGCCATCGAAGAAACCGATGAGGGCCCGCGCGACGCGTTGCGCACCGCCGGAGCAACCTGGTGGCAGCAGATCAGCGGCGCTGTGGTGCCGCAGGCAATGCCCGCGTTCGTCGCTACCGCGCTGCACCGCTTCGACATTAACCTGCGCGCCTCGGTGATCCTCGGCTATGTCGGTGTCACCGGTATCGGCATGGAACTTTCGCTCGCGATGCGCACCCTCGACTACCAGCGCGGTATGGCGTTGGCACTGTTCGTGGTGGCCCTCTGTGTCGTCGTCGAACTGATCTCGGGAGCCGTGCGTTCCTCCCTGCTCGGCGGCAACGACGGCGAGCGCCGCCCCTGGTGGAAACGCATCGGACGATCCCGCTGGGTCACCGAAGGACCACGCAACACAGGTGCGCGTCGAGATTCCAAAGGCCAGTTGAAGGTTGACCCGCCATGGACGCCGCAGCGTATCCGCACCACCGTGTTCGTGG
Organism: Rhodococcus sp. (in: high G+C Gram-positive bacteria); assembly: GCA_012515885.1. Classification (GTDB taxonomy): domain Bacteria; phylum Actinomycetota; class Actinomycetes; order Mycobacteriales; family Mycobacteriaceae; genus Rhodococcus_F. Next base: position 5,274 of record JAAYXN010000358.1, on the reverse strand, counting down.
GGCTGGCGTTGGTCGGGCTGTGCGCATCAATTTGGGCGTCCGGTATCGACTTCTCCCGCACAATGGACGGACTGTCTGACGCCGGAACGACGCTGGCACTGTTCTTTCCGCCCGGCACCGGCGGCATCTGGGAGGAGCTTGTCACCCAGCTGATCGTGACTGTTCAAATTGCTTTAGCAGCAACTCTTCTCGGTTTGATCCTGGCGGTACCGGTCGGAATTTTCGCGGCCCGCAACGTCTCACCATCACCGTCCATCGCCAAGGGTTTCCGTATTTTCATTGTCACGGTGCGCGGCATCCCGGATCTGATCATCGCGATCATCTTCATCGTCGTCACCGGCCTCGGTGCCACGGCAGGCGCGCTCGCACTCTCGGTAGGTGCTGTCGGCCTGCTCAGCAAACTCATCGCCGACTCGATCGAAGAAACCGACGTGCGCGTCCAGCACGCCGTCTCCACCGGTGGTGCAACCCGGGTACAAACCTTCGTGGCCGCGACCCTGCGCCAATCAGCGCCGTCGCTGGTCGCGCACCTGTTTTACCAGCTCGACGTCAACGTCCGCTCAGCAACGTTGCTGGGCGTCGTGGGAGCCGGCGGCATCGGCTTCTACCTCATGAACGCGGCCAGGGTCATGCAATTCGACGTCGTCACGACCATCGTTCTGATGGTGTTCGCCGTCGTAATGATCATCGAAGGCACAGCCATGTGGATGCGCCGCGCCATGTCCTAACCCCCGTACTCACCCCCATCCACCCACACTCTTATTGAAGGAGTGTTCGAAGGAATTGAGCACCCAGATGATCGCCGAAACCATTCGCACCCAAGCACATCCAGCACTGCTGGTTACCGCTGAAGCCGCAAGCACCGCGTATCGCGAAGCGCAGCTGAAGTATTCACGCGAGCAGCTGAAAGCGATTGAAATGGAGGGCGCCGACGGCACCCCCACCATGTTCATTGATGTGCTGGTCGAAGACGCGATCATCGCTGCTGCCCGCTCGATTGGCGTCAACGTCCTCTCCGAAGAGCGGGGCTGGATCGACGTCGGCTCATCCATTTCGCTGGTCATTGACCCCGTCGACGGTTCAGCGAACGCCGCAGCGGGAGTACCGCTCTCGTGCTTTAGCGCCGCCGTCGTCGAAGACGGCGAATTCACGGAAGCACTCACCAGCTGGCTGCACACCGACGAACGCTGGTGGGCCTCGCGCCAGTTCTCGCCCTACCGCACCAGCGGCTGCACCAACGTCGCAGACGCCGCGGTGTCGATGTTGCGACCACATGCACGTAACTGGGAGGCTTGGGGCCGGGTCGCGCGGGAAGCCACCCGCATCCGCATCCTCTCGTGCAGCACCATCGACGCAGCATTCGTCGCGAACGGCGCCATCGATGCTTTCGTCGACGCCGGTAGCGACACGCACCGCCTGATGGACATCGCCGCAGCCGTCGTCCTCGTGGAAGCATCCGGCGGCGTCGTCCTCGACACCCTCGATCGCCCGATCGAGTTCGACACGGACCTCACCCGGCGCTGGAGTGGCATCGTCGCAGCCACCGAGGAACTGGGCCACGAGCTTCGTGAGCTGATCACCGGCTGAATTACTGCCACATCCTCGCCGCATGCCCCGGACCGTTCACAGGACCACGTCCGGGGCCATGCGGTCTCAGCAGGTACATTCTCAGACACCTACGGTGAAGGAGTGCCATGGCCTCGGTGACATTCGACCGCGCCACCTGCTTGTTTCCCGGGTCGGATCGTCCCGCGGTAGACAGCCTGCAACTAGAGATTGAGGACGGCGAATTCCTCGTCCTGGTCGGTCCGTCCGGCTGCGGCAAGTCGACGTCCCTGCGGATGCTGGCTGGTCTTGAGCATGTGCACGGCGGCCGCATCCTCATCGGTGAGACAGATGTGACTAGTAAGGAACCCAAAGATCGCGACATCGCGATGGTGTTCCAGAACTATGCGCTGTACCCGCACATGTCCGTCGCCGAAAACATGGGCTTCGCGCTGCAACTGGCCAAGCACAGCAAGTCGGAGATCCGCGAACGCGTCGAGAACGTCGCGAAGATGCTCGACCTTGAGCCCTACCTGGACCGCAAACCCAAAGCGCTCTCCGGCGGCCAACGTCAACGCGTCGCGATGGGCCGCGCCATCGTCCGTGAACCGCAGGTGTTCCTCATGGACGAGCCGTTGTCGAACCTCGACGCCAAACTGCGTGTCCAAACCCGCGCCCAGATCGCCCAGCTGCAGCGTCGCCTCGGCACCACCACCGTCTACGTCACCCACGACCAGGTTGAGGCCATGACGATGGGTGACCGCGTCGCCGTCCTCAAAGACGGACTGCTGCAGCAGTGCGCGTCACCACGCGAGCTGTACAACCACCCCACCAACCTGTTTGTTGCAGGCTTCATGGGCTCACCGTCGATGAACCTGTTCACGTTGCCGCTCGGCTACGACGGCGTCATGGTCGGAGGCGAATCCATCCCACTGCCACGCGGCCTGCAGACGTTGAACGAGTCAGAAATCGTGGTCGGAATCCGACCCGAACACCTGGAAATTATTGGTGCCGGGTGGGGCAACCCAGGCGAGCCGGGCATCGCCGTCGAAGTTGATGTCGTCGAAGAGCTTGGTTCGGACGCATTCCTGTACGGACGAGCCACTATCGCCGGAACTGTGCAGGAAATCGTGGCCCGAGCCGATTGGCGTCGACCCCCCAGCAAGGGTGATGTGGTGCGTTTGCACGTCGACCCAGCGCAGGTGCACCTGTTCTCCACTGTTGACGGCCGTCGATTGAGTTAAATGACTGACGGCCGTCGATTGAGCTGATTGAACTCAGAATCCAAATCGTGAACGATTCAGGGCGCTTAGTTCTCGTGTTCACACGGTGTTCCGTGCCACAGTATGGTGCGATATTGCGCCCGTGCGGCCGCTTCGCCTTCGCGGGCGGGCGCGTCCACACCTAACCCATGGGGAGTATTCATGGTCCAGTTTTCCCGGGCGGCCCGCCGCACAGCGGTGTTCGCCACCGCCGCGGCAATGGTCACCCTGTCCGCATGTTCTTCTGGCGGCAGCAGCGATCCTGACGCTGCCGCTTCAGAAAACCTCGACGGTCGAGGTCCCATCACGTTCGCGATGGGCAAGAACGACACCGGCAAGCTGCAGCCCATCATCGAGGCATGGAACGCTGCAAACCCGGACGAGAAGGTCACGCTTGAAGAGCTGCCCGGTGAGGCGGACACCCAGCGTGAGCGTCTCGTTCAGTCGCTGCAGGCCGGAAATGCTGACTACGACGTGATGGCTCTCGACGTCACGTGGACGGCTGAGTTCGCTGCTAACGGTTGGCTGCAGGCACTTGAGGGTGACCTTGCTCTGGACACCGCTGGACTGCTCCCCGCCACCGTGGACAGCGCCACCTACCGCGGCACCCTGTACGCAGGCCCGCAGAACACCAACGCGCAGCTGCTGTACTACCGCACGGACCTGTCCCCTGAGGCTCCTGCGAACTGGGACGCCATGATCGACAGCTGCGCCACCGTCGCGCAGGATCTCGATTGCTTCGTCACCCAGCTCAAGCAGTACGAGGGTCTGACCGTCAACACCACGCAGGCCATCAACTCGTGGGGCGGCGCTGTTGTCGGCTCTGACGGATCGACCCCTGAGGTTGAGTCGCCGGAGGCCAAGGCTGGCCTGCAGTCACTCGTCGACGCGTACGAAGGTGGCCAGATCCCTAGCCGCGCCACCAACTTCACTGAAGAAGAGACCAACACCGCCTTCACTCAGGGTGAGGCCGTGTACGCCTACAACTGGCCGTACATGTACGACAACGCAGCCAAGGACGACTCCGCTGTTGCGGGCAAGTTCGCGGTAGCACCGATCCTCGGACCCAACGGCCCGGGCGCATCGACCCTCGGTGGTTACAACAACGGCATCAACGTCTTCTCCGATGCAAAGGCCACGGCTCTGGACTTCATCAAGTTCATCCAGAGCGAAGAGAACCAGATGGCATTCGCTGACGAAGCGTTCCCGCCGGTCCTCGCCTCGGTGTACGACGATGCGGACCTGATCGCCAAGTACCCGTACCTGCCTGCCCTCAAGGCTGCCCTTGAGAACGCACAGCCGCGTCCGGTGACCCCGCACTACGCAGGCGTCAGCAAGGCAATCCAGGACAACGCTTACGCTGCGATCACCGGCAACAAGTCTGTGGACCAGGCAGTCCAGGACATGGCTGCTGCGATCACTGCTGCCAACAAGTAATTCTCCGGATAGGCACGCCGTGGCTGTGAAGCCAACGACTACTCCGCCAAGTCCGGACCGACGACGAGGAACCAGGTACTTAAGCAATGGGTGACTCCGCCGACGTCAGGCCAGCGGGTGAAGGTCGAGTTGCGGCCGGGGCTTCTAGCCCCGGCCGTACCGGCGGGCCGCCGAATCGAAATGCTGGCGGGCCGCCGAACAGGAATGCTGGCGGTGGCAGCGAGCCGCCGAATTGGTATGCCTCAGGTCCGATTGGGGGCGGCGGCGATGAGCCGCCGAAGCCAAGTAAAGCGGAGGCGCCGCGGCGTATCCGTGATCGGCGCGCTTTCTGGCTGATTGCCCCGACGATGGTCATTTTGGCTGTCGTCATCGTGTACCCGGTTGTGCGGGCGATTTATCTCTCTTTCCAGTCCAATCGCGGAATCAATGAGGCGACAGGACGTTTCGAGGCTGGCGGGTTCGCGGGTTTCGACCACTACCTGATGTGGTTGACCGGCAACTGCGGCAGCGGCGCGGGTTCGTGCCCACCCGGAACACTGGGCGCTGACTTTTGGCCCGCGGTAGGTGTGACACTGTTCTTCGCGGTCGTGACGGTCACCATTGAGGTGGCGTTGGGGCTGTGGATGGCAACGGTGATGGGCCGCAACTTCTTTGGCCGTTCCATGCTGCGGGCCAGCGTGCTGATTCCGTGGGCTATCCCCACCGCAGTCACCGCTAAACTGTGGTTTTTTATTTTCGCGGAGAACGGCATCGCCAACAAGATGTTGGGCACCGACATCGCGTGGATGACTGACCCGTGGGCGTCGCGTTTCGCGGTCATCCTGGCTGACGTGTGGAAGACGACGCCGTTCATGGCGCTTCTGATTCTCGCTGGCCTGCAAATGATCCCGAAGGACGTCTACGAGGCCGCGCGCGTCGACGGCGCGACGTCGTGGCAGCGGTTCACCCGCATCACCTTGCCGTTGGTGAAGCCCGCGTTGATGGTGGCGGTGCTGTTCCGCACCCTCGACGTCCTGCGCATGTACGACCT
>JAAYXN010000357.1 GCA_012515885.1 Rhodococcus sp. (in: high G+C Gram-positive bacteria) | reverse complement strand
ATCTGCGCCGCTGTTGTCGCTGCTCTCGGCCTGGTGAGCGCCAGGGTTTTGACGGTGCGTGACGGCGGCGACGTGTGGGCTGCCATTTCGATGGTGGTGTCGGCCGTGCCGATTCTTGCTGTGGGCACCATGTTCCCGCCGCTGGGCGGCGCGATCATCGCGGTGGTTACTGCGGTCGTCTACTTCACGGTCGTTGCTTTCGACGGCCGGATTGCACCGGCGTTGCAGGGCTGCGCGGTGGGTGTCGGTACGGTGGCGTTGTTGGCGGTGTGCCTGTACATCGGTAGTGGCCCGCTGACCGCGGTGCTTCTTCTCGGTAATGCTGCTGTCTTCCTGGAGCTTTCGCGTCAGGTGCGCTCGCGTCTGGTGTACGGATCTGGTCTGGCGCTACTTGCAGCCGGTGTCCTCGCGTACTCGATCACTGTTCCGCTGGATGCACTGATTGATTCGTCGCTGGCGATTCGGGAACTCGGTGTTGCTGCCCTGATCGCCAGTACGGCGTTCGCGGTTGCTGCTGTTCTCGCCGTGTGCGCGACGCGGTCACTGTCGATGGTGTCTAAGGAATCGACTGGTGTGTTGATGGCCGTTTCCGGTGGCGCGGTGTTGTATGCGGCGACGGCTGCGGCTGTCACGGTGGGTGTCTGGATCAGTCCGGATCGTACGGGGTTTGTTGCCGGGCATACGTGCGCCACCATCTTGTGGATGCTGACGGCTACCGGGGTCATCATTTTCGGGTTGAACAACCAGGCTTACCGGAAAGCTGCGGTGGGCAGTGGCCTTGTACTTGCGGGAGCGGCGCTGGTGAAGCTGTTCTTCTTCGACTTGGCGACGCTGAGTGGAATGTTCCGGGTTGCCGCGTTCCTCGTTGCCGGTCTGCTGTTGCTGTTTGCGGCATCCTATTTCGGCCGCCGCATGCGGGTAGACGAGTCGTAGCCCAACCGAGCGCTCCTCCCGCATGCGAATTGTCTTCCCGGAGCGGCAATTGCGCATGCACGAGTACAAAATGCATGCGGGAGTAGAAGGGCCTCTATCAGCCTCGCCACCACGGGACAGGTGCCAGCGTCGCTGGCGAGCAGCTCAAGAAGCAGTTTCGCATCAACATTGCGACGGCGATGTTCGGCACCGAAGTAGTCCTCGCAGACGTGGTCCACACTCACGTAGCCCATTAGGTTCGTATCGACCCATATCTCGCCCGGGTCTGGCATCGGAATCCTCTTCTCGTGATTCTGCCCGGCCACCACAGGGTTGAGTGGTGGCCGGGCAGTGGAAGTTTGAACAGCAGACGACTACGTGGCGGAGCAGCCTTGCGTAGGTTGATCGCCAAGCTGATCAAGCAGGAACGTTGCGACACCGTCATCGAGATAGCCGTCAATGATCTGCGGCCCAAAATGGTTCGGCAGTGTGGCGCCAGGTGCAATGGGCGGCAAGGTATTCGTCCGGAACGTCACCGACGCACCCAACCCGCACCAGTCGTTCGCCAATTGACGTGCCGGCCCATACGGAACGCTGTCGTCATTGATGCCGCTAGTAATCAACACGGGCGCCGTTGGTTTCAACCGGCCAATGCGCTGCTCATCGAGTACCGGTGCAGCTTCAGGGATTTCGCTGAGCCACTCCAACAAACCCCGGCCATCCACCGTCAATGTCTCGGTGCGCAAAAACGCGCGGGTAAAGATCACGTCACCAATGCACTGCGTCTCCAGCTCCCTGAGTGTTTCGCGCCCCTGCGGAGTCAATACCTGATCGACGCGGGGGCGCAGCGCGGGATAGCGGTCGAGAAGTCCGTTAACAGCAAATCCGATAGCGCCGCCAATGAGGGTGCCGTCAACCTGCGCGAGAACCTCTTTGAGGTCCGCGACCGGACCACCAGCCCACACGCCGCGAAGATTGAGTTCCGGCGCGTACGTGGGCTGCAGCTCAGCTGCCGCGGCAGTAGCGCCGCCGCCCTGCGAGTACCCCCAGAACAGCAGCGGAGTCTCAGATCCCGTGCCGGACAGTGAATTTGCTGCCCGAGCCGCATCCAACACGGCGTGCCCACTCTCGCGTCGATTGACATACGTATGGATCCCCGGGGTGCCGAGTCCGATGTAATCGGTGACGAACACGCGTGCACCGCGCGCAGACCACAGTGCCGCCGACGCTGCTTCTTGGTTGACCGAAATGGACGGCATTCCGGTGTCGATGTCGGCATAGATTCCGTTGGCGAAGGCCACGGACGGCGCGCACTTATCGCCCTGCCCGACGGTGCCGGGCGCCACGATGACAGTGGGGCGTTCACCGGGTCCAGTCCAAGGAGCCGCGGAATCAAGGAACACCCCGGTGACGGGGGTGGCGACGCCATCTTGAGTGCGCGAGGTGAACATGACTCGCTGAGCGGCTACCGGCCACTTTGTTCCGTTAGTTGGCGGGAGCGCCAGCACCGGTAGGGGCTCCGTTTTGATGACCGAACCGCGAGCATCCGCGAATTGTGCTGGCGGAGTGTAGAAACCGTCGACCGGGGCGGCTGATGCTGACGGTGCGAAGACGGTCGGGACCGCTCCGATGCAGGCGGCTGCGGCAATGACGCTCACCCACTTACGTTTTCGGGTGATGGGTGCAGACATGGGTGCTTCTCCTCAGGTGGTGGGTGTGAGCCGCGGCCTGCGACCCAGTGGGTGGAGCGAAGGCAGATCGAGCACGGAGCGATCAGATGATCGGGCCGACATCGCGTTTCGTGATGTCCGCGAGGGCGTATTCGGCGAGGGCTGCGATGGTCATAGAGGGGTTGCAGGCGGCAGCCGTCCCGGGCATGAGCGCGCCGTCGAGGACGTAGAGTCCGCGCTGGCCAAGCACCCGTCCGGAAAGGTCACACACCTTGTCGATGTTCGCCCCGCCTAGCGGATGCCAGGTGGACGGCGCAATGGCGTTGGTGTCGGTGAGAAAGCCGGTACTGCCTGCAATGGCGCGTGCGGTGGGCGCGATCGCGGTGTGCACGATGTGGTCGTCGCCGCCCCGCGGCCATTCCAAGACGGCCTGGTCCTGACGGTGGTCGTAACGGAAGTGCCCGCGATCAGCGCTGACTCCATAACCAACCATCACGGTGCTGTGGGTATTGATCGGCAGCGCTGGGATCGATGCCTGGATCATCGTGTGCGCCCGCTGGCGTTCGCTCCAGTTGAGGCTGCCGAAAACTACTGGGCCACCCTGCTTGTCACCGAATCCGGCCGAGGGGTCCGTCCACAGGTAGATGCGGTCGGCGTTGGTGCCCCAGTGCTTTCCCACGTCATCGGGAAGGGCAGTGATGGTTCCGGTCGCGTGAGCGCGAACAAGCAGTTTGGTGGTGTTGATGCTGCCCGCGGCAAGGATCAACGTTCCCGCCTCAAGAATGAGATTCTCGACGACGTCGCCGCGGTCATCGATGCGGTGAACATGCACCTCCCAGCGGCCATTACGGTGGCGTGCAATATCGACCACTTCGTGTTGGGTCCGCACGTCCGCTAGTCCGGTGCGTTCTGCCTCAGCGATATAGGTGACATCGACGGTGTGCTTTCCGCCGTTGTTGACGCCGAGCGCACCGTCACCGCTGGTGTAGGCCGGTTTCATGTCGCCGCGCAGCTCCGCGAGAGCGTAGTCCCAGTCGATGGGCATCGGAATCTTCTCGACCGGAAGCCCCGCCCGTGCTGCGCGTTCGGCAAACACGCGAGGCGCCTGATATGTGGGCGAGGCAATCAGCGAGTCGGGTGCCGTTGCGAGCCGCAGCATGCGGGCAACCTCGGGATAGTGGACGGTGTTCATGGCGGCCCAGTCGATGCCGCTCGGGAACCAGTCGTAAAACACTTCTTCGGACGGCTGTAGCGACATTCCTTGGTAGACAGGTGATCCGCCGCCGACACCGGCTGCGCACAGCGCCGTCATGTTGGTGCCAATGACCGCTTCAATCAATCCGACGTAGGGGTCGACGGCGAAGGGGCGTCCGAAAAGTTGGGGTGCGGACCGGCACCGGAGCGCGCGGGCATCCAGCGACGAGGTGGTGGGGAAGGTATCGGAGTTCGGGCCGGTGGCCCAGCGTCGACCGCGCTCAAGGACGACGGTGCGGACACCGGCCTGGGCGAGTCGCAGTGCGGCGACACCGCCACCGAAGCCTGAGCCCACGATGACGACGCGGTGTTCTTCACGGCGAAGCGGGATGCGTTGTGCTCGCGACGGCGCGCTAGGGCTAGTCGTCGCGGCGGCTGTGAAGGAGGAATGCGTGACCGCGCCGATTCCAGCTGCAGCGGTGCCGACGAGGAAGCGTCGTCGGTTGATTGTCCGCTCGGCACGTTCACCCATAGCGCAGTCACCTTTGTGTCGGCAGGCGTCGTCGGCCAGTGGTCTGGCTCACCCGCGACCCAAAAACTAGACGCTTTCGCGTAAAAGTGTCAAGAAATTCTTTCGATCTCGTCCTTTCAAGGGAAGACGGGCGCCATCCAGCGCGTGAGGCACGCGCGGAGTTCCTCGTCGCTACGCACCGCAGGGTCGTCGAAGCACACCACTGACCAGCCCAAATGGATGGACAAATCAGCGATGTCGTCAAAGTTGAGATCGGCGTCCGGGAACAACTCGCGCAGCGGCGACAGCATTTGGGCGCCGACAGAGCGCGCCCGATCTAGCGCACCCGGTTCGGAAATGGGGTTATCGCCACCCGACTGGAGTAGCACCGCCAGCAGGGCGTCAGAATGCACAATTGCTCGACACGTGACGATCAGATCAACCACATAGTCCAGCGGCGACGGTGCCTGCGCCAACTGCTCATGCAGGCTCGCCACCAGGTTAGTTAGATGCTCTGAAACAGCTTGCGACACAAGATCTTCACGCGTACCAAAAATCGAGTAGACAGTCTGACGAGTGACCCCGGCGGCCTGAGCTACCGAGGCGATGGTGACAGACGAAAACCCCGACTGGCCGATGACCTCTCGAACTGCATCGAGAATCTTGCTTCGTGAACGCATACACCCATTATCGATGGGTGCTAGGCGCTCGTTTCAGCAGTAATGCCCTTTTCGGCCTAGTGCTGACGGCGGCGACGTAAATGCTGACGGCGACCGATTAGCGGCGATGCTGACGGGCAATGAGTTCGCTGACACTGACCGCGTTGGAATCGTCGGGACGGTGGCGTCCTGACGAACCATGTAGCTGCTCGTCACTGTCCCGCGTCCGGTCGGAACCGTCATTGTTCTGCGAATCAGCGTTCTGTGAATCACTGCCCCGGGCGCCATGACCGTTCCCGTTATTGCCGGGTCCAGCCGGGGTGCCCTGCGCGGAGCCCGACGCATATGGGTCGTAGCCCTGCGGTGGGCCCTGATACGGGCGGTACTGCTGGTGCGGTGACGGCTCAGCAGCAGGCTTCGGACGCTGCGGCAACGGCGGGTTCGCTGAACCATTGACCGGTGCAGGCGGCTGCGACGTCGGGGTATGCGATGTCGGAGTTTGGGGCGACAGCGGCTGCACGGAGGCAGGCTGCGTCGACGAACGGCGCGGTGGCGGCGGAACACCCTGTGGTGAGCGCGGAGCGGGCCGCGGATCAGCGGTGGGCTGCTGCGGAGGTGTCGCACCCAAACCGGCGAAACCGGAAGGGGCGGGCTGCGGCGTCGTACGATCGCTGCTGCGCTCAGGAGCAACAGGCCGCTCAGCAGGCGTGGCCGCTGGCCGCTGCGGCTGCGGCTGCGATGAACGCGGCGCCGGGTCGGTTCGGGCAGCTGCAGGCCGCGGACGGTCCTGGCCCATGCTGCGCAGATCCGCGAGCCAGCTTTCGATGGGACGCACCTCGGTGGGCGGACCACCGGGATGTTCGACGGCGCCGCCAGCTTCCACGGCGGCCTCGTCGGGCACAGCTGGTGCCTGCGCGGGACGCCCGGTGGCGGACCGGCGGGCCTCGTTAAGTGCCTGCTCGGCAGCCTTCTGATCTTCAGTGATCTGCTGAGCCAACATTTGTGCCGTCACCAACGGAATGGGTTCGGTCAGTGGCTCCGGCTTGGCAGGTTTCGCTGGGGCTGGCGCGGGCCGTCGTCCAGCAGCGGCCGCTCCGGCCGCAGCGACGGGTGCACCAGCACCAACAGGGGTGAGTTCGGGGACGTCGGCGGGGATGAGTTCGTTGTCGAGGATCGGCTCACCGAGCCCGATCTTTTCTTGAATACGCTTCATCCAGGCAGGTGCCCACCAGCAGTCGTCGCCGAGGAGCTTCATGACGGCCGGGACCAGACCCATGCGGATGAAGGTGGCGTCAATGATCAGGGCCGCGATCATGCCGTACGCGATGTACTT
>JAAYXN010000356.1 GCA_012515885.1 Rhodococcus sp. (in: high G+C Gram-positive bacteria) | reverse complement strand
TTCCGATCACGGCGAGCCACGCGAATACGAGGAGTCCGGTGAGCCACCAGTTCATGGAGACGGTGCCGAGTACCCCCAGCTCTCCGCCGCTGCTGACAGCCAGCAGCGCAACGATGAGCCCGGACGCGGCCGCGCCGGACGCGACCGCCGCCAGTGCCTTCTGTCCATGGATCGCGCGGGAGCAATCCCACCCGAAATAGGCGCCTATCGCGGCGGGAAGCACCAGCAGGATGGGCCAGAATCCGCCTGAAACTCCTGAGGGGACGGCCCCGAGTAGCGGCAGCGGGGGCAGCTCGCCGCCGATGTTTCCGAACACGCTGACTGAGACGTCTCCGATCGACGCGTTGGCGCCAACCAGCACCGAGATCGCCCCGACAACCATGTTGGGCAGGTACAGGATGGACACGACGGTCAGGCCAAGCATGTCGACGGCGTGCGCCTCACGACCGAGGAGGTCGCCGACGGTCTGCCAGTTCCACAGCAGCGCGATAGTGGTGATCAACCCGCCGGTTGCGGTCAGGATGAGGACTGAACGCAGCATCGGTCCGATTGCTTCGCGCACCCATTCCGGTATCCGCCGGATCCACCACGACCGTGTGCCCAGGCATACCCCCACCGACGCGGCCAGGCAGTGAATTGCTGCAACCCACCCGAACGCTGCGAGGGGGCTCGCTCCATCAAGCGGGATTTCCGCTGAGGCGTCGGAGACCACCGCTAAAGCGAGGGCGGTGATCACCAAGGGACCGGCCATCGCGGCACCGATCATGCGGGCAGCGACCGGAAGTCGCGTCTCGGCGCTGGAGGCACGGCAGCATCCGCGCGCCACCGTGTACACCATCAGCAGGGTCGGAACGAGCGGCAAGACGCCCAGGGTGACCCCGTCGATCTCGACGGGAATCTGGTGCGTCGCAAGCCAGAGAGCACCAATCGCGCCGAAGGTGCCGGTGAGATCGCTACCAGCAACAGCGAGGGTCACGACGACAACGATGGAAATCAACGCCACGGCCAGTGCTGCCGGGATAAACGCCAACTGGAGTAGTTTGCGGGTCATTTCCGGGTCTAGTGGCGGACGCTTAGCGGACTGACTGCGTCGACCGCGCTCACGCGACGACGCTTCTGAAGGTCGTCGCGATGCACGCGACTGTTGCGTCGACGGCCTACGTCGTTCCGGCTGCTCAATCAAAGAACTCATCACCAAAAGAGTGGCACTAGGGCGGCGACAGAGCGCTCAGGCGCGCCGACCATAGGTCGACGCGCCTGAGGATCTGACTGTTTTGTGCCCGTCAGCTACCGAATTACCGGCCTTCTTCCTTGGGTGCGCTTCCTGACGCATCAGGGTTCTGGGGCGCGGCGCCAGAGGCATCTGGGGTCTGCTGATCGAACGGCTGTGCTTCGAACATCTGCGTCGCGTCGCTCGGTGTGCTGGTCCCGCTCGATTCAGCCTGCGGTGCGTAACCTGCCTGCGGGTACTGCTGGCCAGCCTGCTGCGCGCCGGTGTAGTGCTCGTGTCCGCCGGAAGCGTGACCAAAACCGGTGGACTGTGGGTAGCCCTGCTGACCTGCCGGGTAGCCACCCTGCTGCGGGTTTCCGTAGCCCTGCGGCGCCTGCTGACCTGGCTGGCTGTAGCCGTAGTTCTGCTGCGTCTGCGGTGCCTGCTGACCTGGCTGGGCCTGCTGACCTGGCTGTGAATAGCCGGCTTGCTGCGCGTAACCCTGCTGGCTCTGCTGACCGTAGCCCGGCTGGCCGTAACCGCCCTGCTGCGGGTAGCCGCCGTACGACAGCTGCGGGGTCTTCGGCGCAGGCTTGGGCTCAGCGACCACGCCGGATTCAAATAGCAGAACGACCACAGCAATGGCGGCCTGCACAAAACCGAGGACAAGAATCGCGATGCCACCGAATCCCAGTGACACG
>JAAYXN010000022.1 GCA_012515885.1 Rhodococcus sp. (in: high G+C Gram-positive bacteria) | reverse complement strand
GGTGAGGAACAAACCACGACGCTCGATGGCGGGACGTGGGCGGCAGCGACCACCCCGCTGGCACTGGTTTTGGTCGCGGCGATCGCGGCGACCTTCGCCGTCAAAGGCTGGCTGAACTGGCTTGTTGCGGCCCTGGTTGCGCTGGTCGCTGTCGCCGCTGCGATTCCCGCAGTAACCCTGCTCAGTGGCGGGGCATCTGAGGAGAAGGTCGCTGCGGTGGCGCAGCTACCGGCCCGCGCCGACGTGCATACGGTGACGGTGAGCGCGCTCGGTCCGGTGCTGGTTCTTGTTGGATCTGTGGCAGCTCTTATTGCGGCTGTCCTGGTAGCGCGTCGCCCGCGCACCTCAGGTGGACTGTCCTCGAAATATGACGCCCCAGCCGCTCGGCGCGCTGCGGCAGCGCCCGAAGACGATGAGCTGCTCACTCAGCGCATGATGTGGGATGCCCTCGATGCAGGTGACGATCCCACGCTCGACGACGACCCCACAATCGCCGACGAAGCTGTTACTGGTGTTGCAGGTGGTGCGGTGGTCGACGGTGATTCCACACCGCGAAAGCGTGCGAAACCTGTGCCGGAAACAGGGCAATCCGATTCAGAGCCCGCGCAGGGTTCTGGACCCGGGCGTGGGTCCACACAGAGCGCCGATTAGGCTGTCAACGTCTCGATGATGTTTCTCACAGATGTTTTCACGCATCGAGCTGACGCCCAGAAAGGACCCGGGCCACGATGACCGTTCTCGATTCGATCCTCGACGGGGTGCGCGCTGACGTCGCCGCCCGCGAGGCAGCCCTCGATCTCGCTGCCGTGAAGGCTGCGGCTGCTGCCGCGCCACCGGCACTGGATGCGGCTGCGGCTCTCCTGGAGCCGGGAATCGCAGTTATCGCTGAGGTCAAGCGCGCCAGCCCCTCTAAGGGACCACTTGCAGATATTGCTGATCCGGCTGAATTGGCGTCCGCGTATGAAGCTGGTGGCGCACGAATCATTAGCGTGCTCACAGAAGAACGACGCTTTAACGGCAGCCTCGCGGACCTTGACGCCGTTCGCCGGGCCGTCAACATTCCGGTGCTGCGTAAAGACTTCATTGTGGGCCCGTACCAAATCCATGAGGCGCGTGCTCACGGCGCCGACGTGATTTTGCTGATCGTGGCGGCCTTGGAGCAGAAGGCGCTAGCGTCGCTGCTTGATCGCACAGAATCACTGGGTATGACCGCGCTCGTTGAGGTGCATACCGAGGAAGAAGCTAACCGGGCACTCGAAGCTGGCGCGCGTGTGATCGGTGTCAACGCCCGCAACCTCAAGACGCTTGAAGTCGACAAGAACACGTTCGGCGAAATCGCTCCCGGGCTGCCGACGGAGGTCATCAAGATCGCCGAGTCTGGTGTCCGCGGTACCGCAGACCTGCTTGCTTACGCCGGTGCTGGCGCCGACGCTGTGCTCGTCGGAGAAGGCCTAGTTACCAGCGGTGACCCGCGCAAGGCTGTCGCAGATTTGGTTAATGCTGGCGCGCACCCGTCGTGCCCCAAGCCCTCGCGCTAGTTCGTAGATGTGGACGCCGCACTGTGTGCTGGCGTGATGAGCCGCACGTTGGCTCTCCTGGTTGACCCGTAGCCGTCTCAACCAACCTCCCCCAACCAACCTCCCCCAACCAACACTGAGTGGGGAGGTTGGGGCAGACTGGAAGGGTGACTGCACCTCTTCCAGGATCCGCTCCGAGGGACACTGCCGCAGGTAGTGCAATTCCCGAATCGAGCGCCGGCATTGCCGAGCGCACCGCCCACGATCCCGATGGCGGCGGCCATTTCGGTGTGTACGGGGGCAGACACGTCCCTGAAGCGCTCATGGCGGTCATCGAAGAGGTCACCGCCGAGTATGAGAAGGCGCGTGTCGACAACGAGTTCCTGAGTGAACTGGACCGGTTGCAGCGCGACTACACCGGTCGTCCCTCGCCGGTATTTGAGGCAACCCGCATGAGCGAGTTCGCGGGAGGTGCCCGGATCTTCCTTAAACGCGAAGACCTCAACCACACCGGTTCGCACAAGATCAACAACGTCCTCGGTCAGGTGCTGCTCGCGAAGCGCATGGGCAAGCCCCGCGTCATTGCTGAAACCGGTGCCGGTCAGCATGGTGTGGCGACAGCAACAGCGTGCGCTCTTCTCGGCCTCGAATGCGTCATCTACATGGGTGCTGTTGACACTGAACGTCAGGCGCTCAACGTCGCGCGCATGCGCCTACTGGGTGCGAAAGTTGTTGCCGTGTCTTCTGGCTCGCGCACGCTCAAAGACGCGATCAATGAGGCATTGCGCGACTGGGTGACTAACGCCCACAACACCTACTACTGCTTCGGTACGGCGGCGGGACCGCATCCGTTCCCGATGCTTGTGCGCGACTTCCAACGCATCATTGGTCTCGAAGCGCGAGTGCAAATCCAGGCGCTCACCGGCCGCCTGCCTGATGCGGTCACCGCTTGTGTTGGTGGAGGGTCCAACGCGATCGGGCTGTTCCACGCGTTCCTTGACGATCCGACTGTGCGGATCGTCGGCTATGAAGCGGGCGGCGACGGAGTCGAAACTGGACGCACCGCAGCAACGTTCTCGGCCGGTTCACCGGGCGCGTTCCAAGGCGCGTACTCGTATCTGCTGCAGGATGAGGACGGTCAGACGATCGAATCCCATTCCATTTCAGCAGGTTTGGATTACCCCGGTGTCGGCCCCGAGCACGCACTGCTTAAGGACACCGGTCGCGCCACCTACGAGGCTGTCACAGACACCGAAGCGATGGATGCATTGCGCCTGTTGTCTGAACGCGAAGGCATCATCCCCGCCATCGAATCGGCACACGCTGTCGCTGGCTCACTGCGTTTGGGCCGCGAACTGGGAGAGGGCGCGATCATTCTCGTCAACCTCTCCGGGCGCGGCGACAAAGACATGGACACTGCAGCTCGGTGGTTCGGATTGTTTGATCCAGCAGCCGAGGAAGAATTCGACCCAAATTCCGGTGAAGAATCAGCTACCCAAGCGGAAGGCTCGAACTAGTGAGCGGCTTCATTTCTAAGCGCGAGCAGCCCTCGCGACTCGGCCCAGTTTTCGATCAGTGCCGCAGCGAAAATCGCGCCGCACTGATTGGATATCTGCCTGCCGGATACCCGACGGTGGACGCATCGATTGACATGTTCAAAGCGATGGTCGACGCAGGTTGCGACGCCATCGAGGTGGGTTTGGCCTATTCCGATCCTGTGATGGATGGACCGACCGTCGCTGCCGCTGCCGAGACGGCGCTCGCCAACGGTGTGCGCGTCCGCGATATTTTCCGGGTGGTCGAACAGATTGCCTCTGTCGGCGGCAACGCCGTCGTCATGACGTACTGGAACCCCATCCTCCAATACGGTGTGGACGCATTTGCGCGTGACCTCGCAGGTGCGGGTGGCCTGGGCATGATCACACCGAACCTCATTCCTGACGAGGCGAGCGAGTGGATGACCGCATCGGAGGAGCACAAGCTGGACCGCATCTTCCTTGTCGCTCCCTCCTCGACTGAAGAACGCTTGGCGATGACCTTGGAGGCCAGCAGCGGGTTTGTGTACGCGGTCTCGACGATGGGTGTGACCGGTGCCCGAGATTCGGTCTCGACGATGGCACCGGAGCTGTGTCAGCGCATCCGCACCCACTCCGATATCCCAGTTGGTGTTGGTGTCGGTGTTCGCTCTGGTGCTCAGGCCGCAGAAATCGCATCCTATGCGGATGCGGTGATCGTGGGTTCCGCACTGGTCACAGCTGCCTCTGAGAGCACAGACACGCTCGTTGCATTGACAGCGGAACTTGCCGAAGGCGTGCGCTCGACTACCGTGGCGTCGTGACCACTTCGGCAGATCTGCTCGCATACATTCCCAGTCCGCCGCAAGGCGTGTGGTACGTCGGCCCGTTGGCGCTGCGTGCGTACGCGTTGTTCATCGTTATCGGCATCGTTGTCGCCATTTTCTGGGGCGACCGTCGCTGGGTAGCGCGCGGCGGCGACAAGGGCACCGTGCTCGACGTCGCCATTTGGGCCGTGCCTTTCGGTTTGATCGGCGCCCGCATCTATCACGTGATGACCGATTGGCCCACCTACTTCGGCGAAGGCGGGCGCCCACTTGATGCCTTGAAGATTTGGCAGGGTGGGCTCGGAATTTGGGGTGCCGTCGCGTTTGGTGCACTCGGCGCGTGGATCGCGTGCCGACGTCGCGGAATCCCGCTTCCTGCACTGGGGGATGCTGTTGCCCCGGCTATCCTGCTGGCCCAAGCGATCGGCCGTATCGGAAATTACTTCAACCAGGAACTTTATGGCCGTGAAACGACGCTGCCGTGGGGTCTGGAAATTTTCGAACGCCGCAACGATGCGGGAGCGCTGTCCCCACACCTGATCGATGGTGTATCGACAGGTCAGGTCGTCGCCGTAGTGCACCCCACATTCCTCTATGAAGCACTGTGGAGCGTGCTTGTAGTGATCGCGCTGGTCGTTGTTGATCGCCGCTTCCAGATCGGCCACGGACGACTCTTCGCGCTCTACGTCGCCGGATACTGCTTCGGCAGGTTCTGGATCGAAATGATGCGAACCGATCACGCCAGCACCATCGCCGGTATCC
>JAAYXN010000355.1 GCA_012515885.1 Rhodococcus sp. (in: high G+C Gram-positive bacteria) | reverse complement strand
CGGGATGATGGGCCAGTTCGTCGTCGTGGCGCCGGGACAGGAGCCGGGCGAACTTCCCGCCGCAGATCACGCCGGTCACGCGTCCCAGGGGAGTCATTCCTGACTCGAGTCCATCTTACCCAACACTTTTGTTGGGTAAGATGGGCGCATGGCAGTCTCCAAGAACTCCCCGACCTCCACGGAGGTCGGGTCCAAGATGGAAAAGTCGGCCCAGACCGTGACGGCCGTCAAGCTCGACACGAAGACGATCAAACCGGCAAAGGTAGGTCGGACTCGAACGGCGTCTCGCAAGCCGGATCCGCGGGCCGTTGGAACGGCCCGCGGAGCAGATGATCCGTTGTCGGCGGAGCGTGTTCGCTATCTCACCGAACTCATCGGAGGCACGGCACTTGCCGAATACATCGGTGTGAACCGATCACAGCCCACCCGCTGGGCAAAGGGAGATGAACGGCCAGGGCCGATTGCGGCCCCGCTGCTGATAGACCTCGAACATGTGTTGGCGCGCGCCCGTCTGGTCTGGGGTGGATCCGCAGCGCTCATATGGCTTGGAAGTGCAAATGCGTACCTGGGCGGTGCCCGTCCTATCGATGTCCTGCGGCTCTCAGGTCCGGCGCCGGTGCTCGAGGTGTTGGACGCCGAAACTTGGGGCGGGGCCGCCTGACGTGCTGGTGTATCGCGTCTTTCCTTACCTGGCATCCGCGCACGAGGGCAAGCCTGGGCATCCTCTCTACAGTCACAGTCCCCAACGCGGTGGTCGTATCGACCACCCCGACTATCACGTTTGGTATGTCTCCCGGCTCGCCGAGGCGGCTTGCGGGGAGAGCTTCGGAAACCACACAACCTGGCACGATTCGATGCTCGACTTCCCGCTGATCCCAGGAGCCCGCCGGGCGCTCGGGGTATTCGAATTGCCGGACGATCTGCGAATCCTCGATCTCGACGACCCAGCCCAGCTGGTGCGTCTAGGGCTGCGGCCGACTCAGGTGGTGACGAGAAACCTTGCCGTCACGCAAGCATGGGGGCAGCGAGTCTGGTCCGAGTGCGATCCGCACACACACGACCGAAGGTGGGATGCGGTGTCGTGGTGGTCGTATCACCGACCGGTCTGGACCGTTCTTGCGAGCTGGCGGCAACCCGACCTGGTCCGAGTCGACGACCTCGACTTCGAGCATCCGGCGATGATCGACGCGGCAAAGACTTTGCAGCGCCCGATCTGAATGGCGACCGAGCGCTGCGGCGCCTCAGAACTCCATGCCGGCGTCTGCGCCCATCTGCATCGTGGTGTTCGCGCCGTCGAGGGATTCGCGGATGATGTCGGCGTGACCCGAGTGGTGAGAGGTTTCACGAATGATGTGCAACAAGATCTTTCGGGCCGTCCACCACTGGCGCTCCGGTGACCAGGGCGCAGTCGGTAGCGGAACGAGAACGTCCAGATTCTCGATATCGGCGATCGCCTGCTTCGTCCGTGTCGCAGCTTCCTCGTACTTTGCCACTGCATCGGCGAAGCTTTCGCCGGCGACGAGTTGGTAGCTGTCCGTCACGGAATCCATGTCGAACTCGGCGTTCTCGTCCGGCTCCAGAATGGTGGTGATCCACTGGCTCTCGGTTTGGGTCAGGTGCTTCACGAGACCGCCGAGCGTCAATTCACTGACGGTGGACCGCTTGACTGCTTGCTCCTCAGTGAGTCCGCGGAGCGTGATCTGGAAGTTGTGGCGCTGGTCTTCGAGGATCGCGAGGAGATCGGCACGCTCGCCGGTGAGTGCGGAGTTGCTCGTGGTCATGTCGTTGCTCCCGTTCGTGTGGTGGTGATGACAACGTTATTGCGAATTGCGGACAGAAAGGGTCCTAATTCAAAGGATTGAAACGGCTGCGCCGTTCGAAGGGCGCGAACAGCGCGACCAGCGCAGCTAGAAACAGTGCGGGCAGAAACACCCAGAGAGGACGATTGAGCCACCACGCTGCTCCGGTCGTCGCCTCGAGACCGAAGCCGAGGCGCTCGACGGTCCACACCGCCAGTACCAGCGCGGTCATGTGCCACAAGAACAATGTCAGGACGACATCGTTGATGGCCTCGACGCCCGCCCATGCTCTCCCACGGCCACACCGTTCCAGCCACGGCCGTGCCAGCAGCGCGATCGACAGCTGGAAGACGGCGGCAGCGCCGACCACCGCGGTGGTCGGGTACATGCGACTTAGCGCGGTATCGCGATGCGCCACAAGGGAGCTCGGGTAGCTTTCCAGGCTTGTCAAGCCGGTAAGGACGGCAAGCGTCGTACCCAAGAAGGCCAGTCTGCGGCCGACGCTCCACGCCGCGCCGAAACCGTCGCGAAGTGCGTACCCCAACTGGTGGACGAAGACCCAGACCAGTGCCGAGTTGACCCATCCCAACCATGAGATGTCCAGACCGAATCCCCCGCCGTCCACCAATGCGACGGTGACACCGAGCGCACAGATCGTGAGCGCAGGCCGGTGTTCGTGCAGACGCGCTGTCAATGGCACCAACAACACCACCCAGGCGTAAGCGACCACGAACCACATCGGGCGAAAAACGATGTCGGCCCAGATCGCAGCGCTGCGATAGTCGGACACAAACAGCTGGCCAATCAACTCGAAAACGGTCCACACGGCGACGAAGACCGCCACCGGAATCAGCAAGCGGCGGAAGCGACGGCGATAGAACTCTCGCCAGCCGTAGCCCTTCACGCCGATGGATCGCCACATCGTCAAGTTCGCGTACCCGCCCGCGATGAAGAACAACGGCACTACCTGCAGTACCCATGTCGCCGGCCAGAAGAACGGCAGATCCGCCAACGGATTCGGCATCACCAGGATTCCGTCGGCGTCGCGGTGCACGATCGACAGCGACCAGTGCCAGACAATCACCACGCAAATGGCGAATGCCCGCAGAAAGTCGACCAGGCGGTCTCGGTCACCGCCCGTCGCTATCGTGCGGTTCCGCGCCGCGCACACATCTCAATCATCGCGCGGGCATACGACCAGCGCACCGGAACCACTACCTCCGTGAAAGCGAATCCAGTTTCGCTATCTGTCGACTCTTTGCCATCAGATACCGCTGCTCGAGCAGAACCAGTGTGCGCGTTCTCGACATCCACCACAGACTTTTTGGAAAGACTGAACGGGTGGGTGCATCGCTGGCGGATCCGGGTCTCGCGCTTGCCGCGTTGTGCCTGGTGATGGCCCTGATTGCCGCGCTGGTGTACCGGTTCACCGGGCTCGGCAGCGTATTCGTCGTACCCGGGGCCGTCGTTCGCGGTGCGGCACAGTTGGCGCTGGTGTCACTCGTTCTCGCAGCGGCGCTCACCCACCTCTGGTCGTCGATCCTCGTGCTGGTCGTGATGCTCGCCGCTGCCGTGTGGACGTCCGCACGCAGGTCGGAGGCCGGACGCTCCGGATGGTGGCTTGCGCTCGCACTCGTCGTCGGAATCGGTGCGGTGCTTCCCCTGATGCTGGTCAGCGGGGTGGTTCCGCTGGAGGGTGTGGCACTCGTGCCGATCGGGGGAATCGTTCTCGGGAACACGATGACTGCCACCTCACTTGCCGCCCGCAAAGCGCTCGACTCGATCACAGACCGCTGGGGCGAGGTCGAGGCCGCTCTGAGTCTGGGGCTCGAAGATCGCGATGCCCGCGTCGAGG
>JAAYXN010000354.1 GCA_012515885.1 Rhodococcus sp. (in: high G+C Gram-positive bacteria) | reverse complement strand
TCTGACGGCAACGGCTACGACATCCAGATGGAGTTCACCAGCGCACTCAATCTGCCGGCCCTCGCAAAAGTCCTCTCAGAGGGGCTCAGCGTCGGAACCGTCGAGAATGTCACGTACGAGAACGGGCATGCGGTCGTCAAAGCTCGCATCGATAACAAGACTCAGCTGCCGGCCGAATCGCGAGCCGAGCTGCGTCAGGACACTCTCCTTGGTGAAATCTACGTTTCCATCCTTCCCCCAGCCGAGCCGTCGACGGGTGCCTTGCTGCGGTCGGGTTCGGTGATCCCGCTGGCACGGACCGAGCCGGCAGCAAATGTCGAGGACGTCATGCGTGGGATGGCGAATGTCCTCGGCGGCGGTGAACTCGGCAAGATCCACACCGCGATCTCGACATTGAACACCGCGTTCCCCGAGGATCCGCAGGAATTCGACGCCCTGTATCGGACAACGCTGGAGACCGTTTCGGAGGTCTCCTCGAACACTGACAAGCTCGACGTGGTGTTGAGGTCGGCTGATCGGACTCTGAAGGTGATTTTGGCTGATCCGTCGGGAATCGACCGGATGCTGACTAAGGGCGGAACCAACTTCTATGGCCTCGGCTACTCCCTGATCGACGTCGCGTTACTCATCGCCAACTTGCGTACATTTGCTACGGCCGCGGGCAGGATCGTGGATCCGGAGTACTCACGCATCAAGGAGTCGGTGGCCGCGATCGCCCCGGTGATCGCGTCGATCGCCAACTCCGACATTTACTCGAAGTCCGTCACGGAGCAGGCAACGCGCGTCATCCGCGACAAACTCATTCCATTCGTGGGGTCGCCTGACATCAACCTCTCGGACATCTCCATCGATGGTCGGGACCTGGCGCGGCGTGACGCCGAATCGTTCATTACCGTGTTGAAATCGATCGGAATGATGCCGTGAAGCGCAGCAGCAGCACGCTCATATCGATGGTGGCTTTGGCCGTCGTGTTCGTCGTAGGGCTCGGCTACCTCGTCGTCGGCGTGGCACGCGTCAACCCCACCCGCTCCGAGTACTCGTTAACCGCCTTCATCGACAGCTCAGGCGGTCTACTGGACACGTCGCCGGTGATGGTGCGGGGGATACCCGTCGGAAAGGTGGCCTCCATCAACGTCGTGGATTCGGCACTTAAGGTCGAGATGGCGATCGATTCCGATCACAAGATCCCCCAGGACAGCGTGATGTCGATCCAGAATCTGTCGATCGCGGGGGAACAGTACATCAACTTCGTGCCCGGGGGCACGGCCACCGGCGGGTACTTCGACAACGGAGATGTGGTGCCCGCGGAGGCGGTGCATGTGTCGCAATCGGTGCCCCAGGTGTTGCCGAAGATGGCTGCGGTGGCAGATGGGCTCGACCCGGCTTCGATCGAGTCCATCAACAAGACCGTCGCCGAGGCCGTCGCAGGACGGCAGGGAGGCCTTGACATGATCGGCGACATGATGCACCGTCTAGTCGATTTCGTCGGCAAAGATGGGTCCGTCCGGGTGACCGCGGACAACGCCGAGTTCCTGCTCGGCCTCATGTCCAATGTCGGGGACGTCCTCAGTACGGCAGCTGTGCGTACCCCTGACGCCGTGAACGGATTGGCGCGAATTCAGCGGGCGTTCATCGAGTTCACAACCACCTCGTACGACAAGTGGCCTCCCGTGTTGAAGCTTGTGGACAAGCTCAGTGGCTATATCCAGATCCTGCAGCCTGATCTGGTGACGATCACCCGGGCGGTGAAACCGGCGACAGAGAAGGTCGCGGACACATACGTCGACTTCGGATCGATCGGCGACCTCCTCGCCCGAACCTTCCCGACGTCGCGACCAGGTCGCGCCGAGGTCCCCATCACCGTGTCGCAATCACCAAGATGACGGCTTGTCCGCAAGCGACTGTCACCAGCAAGTACACAGAAGGCCCCAGATGACAAATGACGAGCAGACCAAACCGCCTACTGAGGCCACTGAGGTCGAGGGCGGTGTGGCAGCAGCGACGACGGATGGCGATCTGCTGGTGGACGAGAACGCCAAAACCGCTTCCGTAGCCGCGACGGGGGTTGACGACAGCGACGTCGACTCCCCCTCGCCGAGTGGGCGTCGCTGGTCAGTATGGCCGCGATCACGTGCTGCCGTGGTCGTTTCGGCCGTGATCGTGGTGCTCGCTGTGCTGGTCGGCGTGTTCGCCTACCTCTACCTCGAGGCCGACGACGCGAAGTCGGTATTGGAAAATGACGCCGCGCAACGGGCTGCGGCGGCGGAGGCCGCCTCGGATTACACGACCAAGTCCCTGACCTACAGCTATCAGAACACCGACGCCTTTTTTGCGGCGGTCAAGGAGAACGCAGGTGAGGCGCTCGTCAAGCGTTACGACGAGGTTCGACCGACGCTGACGCAGATCATGCAGCAGGCCCAGGTGCAGGCGTCGGGACGCGTGCTGGCCACCAGCGTCACCGGTGACACCGACGGCGAGTACACGGTGATGGTCTTCGCGAGCCAGAAGACGCAGAACGTGCAGAACCCGCAACCGAGTGAACTGCCGACGTTGTTGAAGGTGGTCGTGTCGAAAACGGCTGGGGGCTGGCAGATCCAGAACTATGGCCCAGCTGAATAAGACTGAGACTGCCTGCTCCGCAGAAGGAGTTCCCATGAAGAACACGATGCAGGACGGTCACCTTTGACGGTGACGTCGATTCTCCGCCACGTCGCGACCGAATGACGCCGTAAGACAAGGTGATCACCTACGGGCGGAAACGAACCGGCTCGAGCCGTACTGGTCCCTTGAGGGACGATGCGGGTCAACTGACCAATGCTCTTGGGTAGCACCGGTGTTGGCGACGATGACCGTGTCGCCACTTTGCTGTGGAACCTCTTGGAGGCGCGTACGCTGCAGTTCCGTTCAAGGTGCCGTCCTGCGCACCCTGAACGTTGCGGTTGTCTCAGCGTCCGACTTGAGCTCATCGGCGAACCACGCTGAGGACCGGCGGGCCATCATCACTGATAGTTTCCTGGCTCTTCCTGATTCAGAGTGCGTCGAGGTGTTGTGCGAGGCCGCCGGAGTGGATGAGTGACCGCAAGATGTAGTGGTTGAGGTTGCGGAAGCCCAACGCGATCCCGCGGAGGTGTTCCAGGCGGCCGTTGATCGCTTCGACGGGTCCGTTGGATGCGCCGGTGTCGAAGTAGGCCAAGATCTCGGCACGCCGCGCCCATAATGATCGGCCGAGTTGGGCCAACTCTGCCAGCCCGGACGGAACGCCGGTATGAATCCGTTTGAGCAGCTTGTACATCGCGA
>JAAYXN010000353.1 GCA_012515885.1 Rhodococcus sp. (in: high G+C Gram-positive bacteria) | reverse complement strand
TTTCCCTCGGTCGCGCGCGTGAGGGCATGAACCTCGTCCAAGCCATTCTTTAGATCGGTGTTCACCTGGCTGAAGCGCCCCCTATACGACCAGTCCCGCCAAGCTCCCCCGAAGGCCAAGTCCACTCGTACCTTGTCGAACGGTATGCGGTCGTAGCCCAACGCCACGAGACCTAGGGCGGCCCCTTCGGACACCGCGTTCCGCTGTCGCGTCGCTGTCATCGTCATGCGTTAGAGCCTACGAGGCGGGAGCGACATCACCGGTCAGGACGGTCGCGCCGGTCTGACGCTGCCACCATTTGTCGGCGCCTCATGCGATGTTGTGTCCGTGACCGAATCGCCCATCTGTTTCGATCGACCCCGTCGGCTGCGGTGTGGCAAGTGTCGCCACGAGTGGCACGTCACGGCCGAATGGCTCGAGAAGTTCGATCAGGCACTTGAAGGCTGCCCGCTCTGCGGCACTGACTGCCGCAGTGAGGGGCACCCCAACTTCTGCGCGGAGCCGGAGAGCCGGTGGCACGATGACACCGCCCTGCGCGAGTCTTACTGGTACCACTCTTCTACCCATGAGAACTGGCCGGACAAGAACTTCGATCCGGCCGCTGACATCACCGACGTCACCAAGCGACGCTTTGATGCCATGGGACTCAGCGTCGAAGACTGGGCCGCACGTCAAGAGTCAAAGGCTCTTCACGTTGGCACCTACGAAGCTGCCATCGAGAACACGCTCAGACGCCTTGACGACCACCGCGGTGCGCTGGACCAGTTCTACCTCTATCGGGTGCAGCTCACCTCGGACTGCGTAATCGAACCAGGCGTGCATCCTAAGCCAACCGACTGGGTCGGCAACGCGTATCTCGCCGGAGTCTTGACTTCGGGAAGCACCGTGCTTCGCTACGTGAACGTCCACGAGGACCCATCAAGCATCTCGCTCGCTCTTGAGCCAGTCGCGATCCGCGCCGTCCAGAGCATCCCGATACCGCTCACCGTTGACGCACGCGAGCCGTGGGTCCTCGACGCAACCGCGCGCCTGGTCCGGGCCTCCTCCGAGCCCCCACTTCAGCCGGCGGACGTGCGCCAGCGATGGCATTACCAGCAGATGTCGGCGCTCGAGTCGGAAGTACGAAGACTTGAGTCGGAGATCTCGGCGGAACTGCCAGCGCGCCTGAGGCGCAGGTTCCGCACCGGGTTCAATGATGCGGGGTTCGATGCAGCGGCTCCAGCGGCTTTCCCAGTCATGCTTATCGGACTGGCTCACCTGATCACGGATGCGCAATCCGTGCTCCAGGCGCTGGGCCTGCAGCCTTGGCGCAGCGTCAGTTGATCCGGTATCGAACGTCGCGGCAGGTGACGTCATCAACGGAACGCTTGGGCGTTCGCGGCGGAGTGCTGCAACTGATCACGACCCACCTTGGGGGCCTAGCCTCGGCGCTTCTTCCGAGCTGCTTTCGCCTTGGCCTTGGCCTTGGCCTTCGGCGGGATGCTGTCCGGAGCCCGGCCCGGCGGAAGTTGAGTCCATAGGGTTGGTGTACGACGACCTGGGGTGAACGGCCTACGGATGTAGGTGCGGTCACCGCGTGGTCCTTCGAGTGATCTCTCACAACCGTCTCGAAGAAAGGCACAGCGATGACCGCTGCCCCCATTATTGACCCTGCCCGTTTCCTGCACGACGAGCTGTCGCAGGCCAGCCCGGATCTGATGCGTGAGCTGCTCGCGACGTTCATC
>JAAYXN010000352.1 GCA_012515885.1 Rhodococcus sp. (in: high G+C Gram-positive bacteria) | reverse complement strand
TCGCATCGTCGAGGCGCTGACGGATCTGGAAAGCGGAGCCGAGAGTGGACCGTGCCTTGTTGACCGCGTCGATAAAGGGAGCTGCAGCCTGGTCACCGAACTCGCCGCGCGCTAACTCCAGCTCATCGGTACTACCGCGGATCGCATCGTCGGTATCGATGAGGATTTCCTTTGCCCGCTCGTCCAGCATGGGCAGCGGCAGCGTTGCCAGCGCGGCAGTGTCTTTTGGATCGATCGAGCGGGCCGTTTCTGCCATTGCCGCGGTGGACTTGGCTTTGTTGCGACGCGAATACACCACAGCGCCACCAGCGACGACAGCGATCGCGCCGCCACCAACGAGCAGGGCACCGACGGACATACCGTCGGAGGAGTTCACAGCCTCTTCGATCCCAGTCGCAGCGGCAATAGATGCTGCCGCCCAGTCATTGGAGCGCAGCGCGGGTTCAATGGCATCGACCCGGATCGATTCGTTCTCGCGGTCAGTGACCGAGGACAGGCCCTGAGAGACGTTGAAGAAATAGTCACGCTCATCGGTAGCCACCGCGAGTAGCGCGTCCCGGTTGCCGAGCGACGACATGTTCCAGGTCCGCTCTGCCCACTGGGCGCCCGAAGCACCCGAGAAGTCCGGAACAAACACGACCCACAGGCGGATGCGCTCGTTGTCGTAGAGCTGATCGATCGCTGCCTGGACATCCGTGAGATCAGAGCTATCAAGGACGCCCGCAGGGTCGGTGATTTGGCCCGGCAGCCGCATCGGCGTCTCAGCAGAAGCCGCGGGTGCTAAAGCAAGCGTGAACAGTGCAAGAAAAGCGCCCACAGCAAGCAGAGCCGCGGCGCGGACGAGGCGCGTGACAAGTGGCATGGCTCCAAATCTATAGGGTCCGGTGGGTCGGCACCGATCGCCGATTGCCGGAGCTGGCAAGATTGGGGAGTGAGTGTTGAAGGTCGACGCCGGGTACCTGCTGCGCCTGTGCGTGGCGGGGCGGCTGCTGCGATCGCCCGGTGGACGAGGCGGCTCCTTGTTGGCACCCTCCTTGTCGCTGTTGCTGTTGTGGGGGGAACAGCAGTGCGGGTGTGGCAGGTAGCGCGTATCGATGATCGGACGCCCGCTGAGGCAATCGTTGTTCTCGGTGCCGCCCAGTATTCGGGGGTGCCGTCGTCGGTGTTCGAAGCGCGTCTTGAGCACGCCAACAAGCTGTATGTCGCAGGCGTTGCGCCCCGGATCATCACGGTCGGCGGAAAACAAGAGGGCGACCTCTACACCGAAGCAGCTTCAGGCAAGGCGTACCTAGAGTCGTTGGGTGTGCCGCCGGACTCGATCATTGCCGTCGAAGAGGGCTCGGACACGCTACTGAGTATTGAAGCTGTCAGCGAGGAAATGAGTTCCCTAGGTATCGATTCCGTAGTCCTCGTCTCTGACCCGTGGCATTCGCTGCGCACCCGCACGATGGCGCGTGATGCTGGACTGAAAGCGTGGACGTCACCGACCCGTCAGGGTCCGGCAGTGTTTACCCGCGAGTCGCAGATCCGCAGCATCACCCGCGAGACCGGAGCGTTGCTCTGGTATCAGTTCACCCATTTTTCCGCAGACTTTCCGTATACGGCGCAGCAGTAGGGCAGGGCATGAACCACGAGAACACGTCTACTACTTGGGCTGTGTACACCGATCACGACCATGAGCGCCGCGTGACGGAGAACCCGAAAGGCGCGGGCTTGCCCGGCACCGAGAACGGTTCCGGTGGTCGTCGCAGCGATTTTTCGCGGGACCGCGCGCGGGTACAACATTCAGCAGCGCTGCGGCGGCTCGCCGACAAGACGCAGGTGGTGGGGCCGCGTGACGGAGACACCCCACGCACGCGCCTGACCCATTCGATTGAGGTCGCGCAGATTGGGCGGGGGATCGCTGATGGTCTTGGTTGCGATCCCGATCTCGTTGACCTTGCCGGTCTGGCACACGACATCGGGCACCCGCCGTACGGGCATAACGGCGAGCGTGCACTGGATGAAGTGGCGGAATCCTGCGGTGGGTTCGAAGGCAACGCGCAGAACCTGCGCATCCTGACCAGCCTTGAACCGAAAGTGCTTGATTCTGAAGGCAATAGTGCGGGACTGAATCTCACTCGCGCGGCTCTCGATGCTGCCATCAAGTATCCGTGGGTGCGGCCTAAGCCGGGCGCAAAATTTGGTGCCTACGACGACGATGCCGAGGTTCTCGCGTGGGTACGCGAAGGCGCCCCGGATCGTCATCGCTGCCTCGAAGCGCAGGTGATGGACTGGTCTGACGACGTCGCGTACTCGGTGCATGACGTGGAGGACGGCGTCATCGCGGGGCGTATCGATTTGCGTTCACTGGCAGACCCAACGGAACAGCGGGCGCTCGCCGAACTCGGTGTTGCAGCGTTTCCGGGGCTCGATCCGGAAGAACTCGTAGAGGCATCGCGTCGGCTCTCGACGCTGCCGGTAGTGATCGGTGTGGGCCGCTATGACGGCACGCTGCTCAGCTCCGTCAGTTTGAAGAAGCTCACCAGCGAGTTGGTGGGGCGCTTCGCGACGGCAGCAGTCAGCGAAACAAAGAATGTGTACGGAGATCGACCGGTCTCGTGCTATGACGCGGACCTGCACATCCCGGCGTTGGTCGCGTCCGAAGTGGCGCTATTGAAGACGGTCGCGCTGTATTACGTGATGTCTGATGACGGGCACAAGGCCCGGCAGGAGCGCCAACGTGAGCGGGTGCACCGCGTTGCCGAGTGGCTGTTCGCGACCGCCCCCGCTGGGCTAGATCCACTGTTCCTGCCAGCGTGGTCGAGGGCTGAGGACGACGCCGCTCGCGTGCGCGTCATGGTCGATCAAATTGCGTCGTATACAGAAAGCCGTCTTGAACGGATCGACAAAGCCAGCCTCGGTGCCCAAGCCAGTTGGGGATGAAACTCTCTGCCGCGCAGAGTGTTTGCGATATTCGCTGGCTGCCGATTTCAGCTGGTGCCGCAGCAGCAATGATCGCTCGTCAGGCGGCAGCTACCTGCCCGGTAGCGGCTACTCGTACGGTGGTGGACCGGCCGATTTCGGCTGGTACTGAGTACCAGCAGCTGGGTGTATTAGCTGATCCAGTCGTATAGCAGTCTGTTGTTCGTGGGAGGGGTCCAGAACTGGGCCCCTCCCACGGCTGTGTCGAGCGGCGGCAATTGACTCCACCAATGGCTTGGTGGAGTCTGCGAGTCGACTCCGTGGAGAGGGCCTAGACTGTCTCCCGTGGCTGGCAAAATCCCTGATCGAGACATCGCGGCCATTCGTGAGCGCACTCGGATTGAGGACATCGTCGGCGAGTACGTGTCCCTGAGGGCCCCGCGCGGCGACTCCATGATGGGGCTATGCCCATTCCATGACGAAAAGTCGCCGTCGTTCCACGTCCGACCCAACCACGGGCACTTCCACTGCTTCGGCTGCGGTGAAGGCGGCGACGTCTACTCGTTCCTGCAGAAAATTGAGCACATCAGCTTCGTTGAGGCTGTCGAACAGTTGGCAGACCGGCTCAGCTACTCCATCAACTACGAGGGCGGCGGAACATCGGTTCAGCGCGACCGAGGCACCCGGGCTCGGCTTGTCGCCGCCAACGCGGCCGCCCAAGAGTTCTATGCGGAGCAGCTGCGCACCCCCGGTGCGCAGAAGGCGCGCGAATACCTCACTGAACGCAACTTCGATGAAGCAGCTGCCGCCAAATTTGGGTGCGGATACGCCCCCGACGGCTGGGACACCCTCACCAAGCACCTGCAGGGCCGCGGCTTCGAAGCGAAAGAACTCATCGCTGCCGGGCTCTCCAAAGAAGGTCGTCGCGGACCGATTGACCGGTTCCATCGTCGTCTGCTCTGGCCGATCCGCAACCTTGCTGGCGACGTCATCGGTTTCGGTGCCCGCAAACTTTTCGACGACGACACCATGCCCGGCAAGTACGTCAATACGCCAGAGACGCAGCTGTACAAGAAGTCTCAGGTTCTTTTTGGACTCGACGTCGCTAAGCGCGATATCGCTAAGGGGCATCAAGCTGTCGTCGTCGAGGGATATACCGACGTCATGGCGATGCACCTAGCGGGCGTGCCCACCGCCGTCGCAGCGTGCGGCACCGCGTTCGGTGAAGACCACTTGGCGCTGCTGCGTCGGCTACTCATGGACGACAGCTATCACCGCGGCGAAATCATCTACACCTTCGACGGCGACTCCGCGGGGCAGGCCGCGGCGATGAAGGCATTCGAGGGCGACCAGAAGATGGTTGGCCAGTCCTTCGTCGCGGTAGCCCCGGAAGGTATGGACCCGTGCGAGCTGCGGCAAAAGTCCGGTGATGCCGCGGTGCGTGACCTGGTGGCTCGGCGGACCCCGATGTTCCAGTTCGTCGTCAAATCCATCTTGAAAGAACACGACCTCGACACCGTCGAAGGACGCGTGGAAGCACTGCGCCGGGCCGTGCCCGTCGTGGCGCAGATCCGTGAACGCACCCTGCGTGACAGTTATGCCGTCCAGCTTGCTGGCTGGGTCGGTTGGGACGATTTGGCGGCCGTGCGGTCACGCGTACGCGAAGAAGCCCGCAAACGGGCATCTGGCCGTGGTGCTCCAGAACCGCTGAAGCGGCGGGTGCGCGGGGACGAGGCGGACGCGCCGTCCGCGCCCACCGGTTTGCCGCGTCCGCATCCCAAGGACCCGGTGCTGTGGCCTCAGCGGGACGCGCTCAAGGCGGCATTGCAGTACCCCGGTATCGCGGGCACGGTGTTCGATTCGCTGCCGCCGGAGACGTTCACCCACCCCGCCTACACCGCGATTCGTGAAGCGATGAGTGCAGCTGGCGGCACGAGCGCGGGTATCGGCGGCGCAGAGTGGGTTGACGCGGTCTCGCGCGGTTTAGAAGACGCGACAGCGAAGTCGGTGGTCTCGGAACTCGCGGTCGAAGCATTACCCGCCGAGGAAGACACTGTTCCCCGCTACATCAACGGCGTGATGGCCCGCTTGCAAGAACGATGGGTGGGGGAGCAGGTAGCGGAACTGAAGTCGAAACTGCACCGCATTTCACCCGCTGACGACGCCGACCAGTACTACCTGCTACTCGGTGATCTCACCGCGTTGGAGCAGTATCGCCGCAGCCTCAAGGAGCAGGCTGCGGGCGATAGCCAAGCCGGAATTGTCGGCTAGCTGCTACTTGCGTTTGAGCTGATCTTGCGGGACGAGGATTGTTTGCTCGTCGATCGGCTTCATCGGCTCCAGTTTGGGCCGCGTGTTCAGTGTGTCGGACAACTTTTGGCGTGATGCCTGCAACACCTTGCGGGTGGCGGGGCTGGTGGCGACCGCTTTGGTGGCCTTGCTGATCTGCTCGTACCGTGCCCGACCAGCGCGTGTACCCAGCACATAGCCTGCAACGAGACCGATCAACAGTCGCATCATCCCTGCTTTCTCTCCACGGGTCACTTTTGCTTGGGGTCTATCCTGCCTGATGCGTCAACAAACAGGCGATTTGGCACTCGGGTGGGGCTATGCGCTACAGTTTCTCAGGCGTCACCGGAAACGGCGACGCTTATAAGTAATCCCCTGTAGCTCAATTGGCAGAGCTTCCGACTGTTAATCGGACGGTTGATGGTTCGAGTCCATCCGGGGGAGCTCACTTTTCCCGCCCCGTACGCTTACCGGCATGCGGCTTTCTCGGGCGCTGCCCTTT
>JAAYXN010000351.1 GCA_012515885.1 Rhodococcus sp. (in: high G+C Gram-positive bacteria) | reverse complement strand
TGACCACAAGTACCGAAAAGGGCCGGAAAACTGCATCCGCGACTGGCCGAAAAACTAGCCCTTGCCCAGCATCCGCTTCAGTTTCGTACCGAAGGGGTAGCGGACACTGACCGTCCCCAACCGCACTTTGCCCTGCACAACGAGGTGCAGCGGCCCATACGGCGGACCACTATCAACACTGCTCGACGCACTCGCCCCAAAGGTCTCCACACCATTGACATCAGCGGTCGCCTGCGGCGGCAGCGTGATGGAAATCGAACTGCAATAGTCGTCAACGATCAGATGCACCACCTGGGTCGCTAACACCGCACGCGTGAAATCCAGGCTGATGCTCGACATCTTCGAATCCACCCACAGCGTCGACGGCACCGTCCACGTGCCGCTGCGCTCCACCGACGACATACGGCCCTTAATCACGGCCTGCGGTTCCGGGTGCGGGGGCAAATTCTGCGGTGCCGGGCTCGGAACAGGCGTGGGCAGCGGCGGATAGTTCTGATGCTGAGGATGCGGCGAGCTTTGCGGCGGCAGGAACTGCGGCGAAACCTGCATGCCCGGCAGATCGACGAGCACCGAATTCAGTTCGCCACGCGTTTTCGCTGCTAACGCGGTATCCATCCGCTCCGTGAACTCACCCAGCGACAACATGCCCTGACCGACCGCACGCTGCAGCAGTTCACCGACATGCTCGCGTTCCGCATCGGACACTCGCAGATCCCTCGCCTCCATACCCGCCAGGATAGGCGAGGACGCGACCACAGCGCGTCCTGCGCCAAACCGGCGAACCGGTCCAAGTGCTACTCGATGCCCTGTTCGATCGCGTAGCGGGCGAGTTCGACGCGGTTAGCGAGCTGCAGTTTGCGTAGCGTCGCCTGCACGTGGTTTTCCACCGTGCGGTGACTAAGACTCAACCGGGTCGCAATCTGCTTGGCGCTCAAACCTTTCGCGACCAACCGCAGTACCTCCGTCTCGCGGGGCGTGAGCACGGGGTTCGCGTCCGCGTTGGCGCTGGGCGGTTCACTGGACATGCGCCGGTACTCACCCAACACCAGACCAGCCAATCCTGGAGTGAACACGGCCTGACCGTTCGCGGTGGAGCGGACGGCGCCAAGCAACTCTTCGGCCGATGCACTCTTGACGAGATAGCCGCACGCTCCCGCTTTCACAGCCTCCAACACGTCGTCACGTTCGGAGGACGCGGAGAGCACCAGCACCCGGCTTGTCGGCGACGCTTCCAGCACCTCCGCTGTCGTAAGGGCCCCGGTGCCATCGGGCAGATGCATGTCCATCAGCACCACGTGGGGGCGCGCGGCAGCCGCGCGCCTGCGCGCCGACGCCATCCCGTCGGCGGTAGCGACAACGGTGAATCCGGCGTTCTCAAGGTCGCGGGCAACAGCGTCACGCCACATCGGATGGTCGTCGACGACCATGATGGTGATGGCGGCGTCCGATTCCTTCTGTGCCGCTAGCTGCTCGGCGGTCAATTCTTCAGTCACTGTCCCGCTGTTCCCTTCGGTACCTGAATTTCCCATTCGGTGCCCTGCCCCGGCTGCGTCTCCAGGTGCGCGGTTCCGCCGAGGACTTCGACCCGACCCAGGATCGACTTCGACACGCCCATACGGCCTTCCGCTTCGGCTTGCTGCAAGCGACCAGCTGGGATTCCGACGCCATCATCGCGCACTGTCACAACCAGGATCTCACCGAGGTCTTCGAGAAGAACGTACGCTTTCGCGCCGTCGCCTGCGTGACGCTCAAAGTTCGACAGTGCTGTATCCACGACGGCTGTCAGCTCTTTGGCGCGACTGCGAGCGAGCATGACCGGCTCGGCTGGCATCGCCACGGACACGCGAGCGGATCCTCTAGTGGCGAGGTTTTGCCTGATATCGATATCGCCACCGGCATCAACGGGTTCTCGGATCCCCGATATCAAGGTACGCAGCGCTGTTTCCTGCTCGCTAGCCATCTCCGCTAATTCTTTTGCTGCCCCACCTATTTCGTGGCCGCGTCTACTGACGAGGGCGAGGACTTGCAGCACACCATCATGGACTTCACGGGCTAATCGTTCTCGTTCGTCGGCAGCGGCAGCGAGAGTCAGAGCGCGCTCCAACTGTGCTTGAGCGCGCCGCGACGTCAGCGTCGCCATACCCATTGCCAAGCCCACTGACCACAGCACCGGCGCGGTGGCGTCACGCCACAAATCCCAGTTGATCTGGTCGCGCACAACCGCACTCACACCCGCCATCAACGTTGCTGACGAGATACCGAGCCACGGACCACCCAGGACCGCCGCGCTCAAAACCGCGTTGGCCACCCACAGCGTCGTGGGCATCGTCTGATGTTCGGTGTACCACTCGGGCGGTGCAACAACCCGTGTCATACACATCGATACGACGGCGACCACTTGGTCCGCGATGACGACCTGGTACCGCGGGATCGACCCGCGCGACAGCAGAACCGCTGAGGCCACCGACCACGCCGCCATGACGGCAACGACCATCCAGCTGAGCGTCTGATACGTATAGAACGGCACCGACGCGATGTGATAGCTAATCGCATACAGCAAGGTGATGAGGCGAAACGCCATCGCGGCCTGCCACAGCGGCCCATCCGGTGCGGTGTCGGGGCCGTCAGCGGGGCGGTAGCGTGCCCGCTCCCACAATCCACCTGCCTGCGTGGTCGTCTCGGTTCTGATCGCTGTCATCGCTAACTTCCGGGTTCGTCGGGTCAGGCGGGTGTGATCGAGAAAGCAGCGCCGCAACGGGCAGCGCCGGGGTGGAAATTGGGACTTATCCCAAATGGATTACTGTGAAATTGGATGAAGACTCAAGTCCTGCGCGGGCGAAAACACCGAGTAGACGGAGCATGTCGCTGCGTGTGCCCAAATGCATGCGATCAGACAGGACTCCCCAAACACGGAACATTCACGTGCCGCTAAATTAAACGCGTGCGGAGATCATACAGAGCGATTGCGGTAACCATCCGCAGTAGATGGCCGCTCTACATGCTCTCCATGATTGGCGCCAATTTCGTCGGCGCCGTCATGGTTTTCGCGTTCATCCGCTACGGGCTGCCCATACCCGAGACCGACCGAATCGTTGCCGACCACACCCGCAACGTCATGATCTTCGGCATCTACCTCGCGTTCGCGGCCGCCGTCGGCCTACTCAGCGCCGCCATGATGCTGCGGTCCGTCATTCGCTGGCAGCTTCGTGGCGGCCCGCCGACCCGCCACGAACAGATGGCCGCCCTGCATGCGCCACTACGCCAAGCCGTCGTGCATCTGATTCTGTGGTTCATTGGCGGCATCCTGTTCGTCATCCTCACTGTCGGTGAGATGCCGTCACTTGCTGTCGCCGTCATCATCACGGTCGCGATGGCCGCCACCACCACCTTCGGTTTCACCTACATGCTTGGTGAACGCATCCTGCGGCCCGTCGCCGCGCGGGCACTGAGCGAAGGCGAATTTGATCGGACCATGACGCCCGGCGTCGGTACCCGCATGGCAATGACGTGGGGGCTCGGCACACTGTTGCCGGTCATAGGCATCATTTTGCTGTGCGTCACCCAGCTCTCCACCGACCTGGTGTTCTCCCCCAACGCGCTCGCCTGGGCGATCATCTTGATTTCGATCATCACGATCGGTCAGGCACTGATCCTGTCCATGCTCACCTCCAGCCAAATCTCTGACCCGGTCAAACAGCTGCGCCGCGCGATCGAACGCGTACAGCGCGGCGCTACCGACGTCCGCGTCGAAGTATTCGACGGCAGCGAGATCGGTCGCCTGCAAGTCGGGTTCAACCGCATGATGCGCGAATCAGACGAGCGTCGCCTGCTGCGCCAACTCTTCGGCCAGCATGTCGGCGAGGACGTGGCGCGTCGGGCACTGCAGTTTGGTACCGAACTCGGTGGCGAAACCCGCTTCGTGGCGGTGCTGTTTGTCGACATGGTCGGTTCCACCGGCGCCGCAGCAGAACGGCCACCCGGTGAAGTGGTGAACCTCCTCAACGATTTCTTCCTTGTCGTCGTCGACGTCGTC
>JAAYXN010000350.1 GCA_012515885.1 Rhodococcus sp. (in: high G+C Gram-positive bacteria) | reverse complement strand
TTCGAGTGCACGCGGCGAGGGCCCGTACGGATGCTCGTTGGTATTGAGCTTCAGCAGGCGCTCGATCCGAGGCTGTTCCCCGGGTACGTAGGGCGTCAGGCCCGCGACATGTTGACTCCAGTAGCGACTCACGACTTTCCTTGCACGTAAGGGTTGTGCGACGACTTGAACTCGATACGCAACGGGGTACCTTCCAGCTGGAAGACGGTACGGAAAC
This sequence comes from Rhodococcus sp. (in: high G+C Gram-positive bacteria), assembly GCA_012515885.1. Lineage (GTDB taxonomy): Bacteria > Actinomycetota > Actinomycetes > Mycobacteriales > Mycobacteriaceae > Rhodococcus_F. Next base: position 2,586 of record JAAYXN010000350.1, on the reverse strand, counting down.
GAGATTCCAGATAGCGGCGGTAGGAATCCGGAACCGCATCCAGCCCGCTGCCATGCACCACAATAAGGGGCGGGTTCTGGCCCCCCTGGTGTGCATAACGCATCTTGGGTCGGAAGATGCCCTTGCGGGGCGGCGGCTGCTGCTCCACCGCTGCATGCAGTGCGCGCGTCAGGCGAGGCGTCGAGAGCTTGCGGAAGGCGGCTGCGTGGGCTTCGTCCACGGACTTCATGACGGCCTTGAGACCCTGTCCCTTCAACGCAGAGATCGTGTGCACCCGCGCGAAGGACAGGAAACGCAACTTACGGTCGAATTCTCGCTGCACCCACTCGCGTTGCTCGGAGTCCAGGCCGTCCCACTTGTTGATGGCCACCACCAGCGCCCGCCCCGTCTCGAGAACGAAGCCCGCGATATGCGCATCCTGGTCAGAGATTTCAGCCTGCGCGTCCAGCATCAAGAGCACCACGTTGCACGCTTCGATCGCCTGCAGCGTCTTGATGACGGAAAACTTCTCGATGGTTTCGAACACCTTGCCACGGCGACGAAGGCCCGCGGTATCGATCAGCGTATAGGATTTGCCTCCGCGCTCGAAGTCGATTTCGATCGCATCGCGCGTCGTGCCGGGCATGTCGAAGGCGATGACACGCTCTTCGCCGATCAGGGCGTTGATCAGTGTCGATTTGCCGACGTTGGGCCGACCGACGATCGCCAGTTTGACACGATGCTTCACCGGCTCGGGCGCTGCGGCGTCGTCATCCGTGGCGGTCTCATCAGCCTCAATGTCCGGCGGCGCGGCATCCCAGACGTCTTCTTCGTCTTCTGCCTCGGCATCAATGTCTTGCGGCTCCTCATCCAGGAAGGACAAGGCATCTTCAATCAGATCGACGACACCGTCGCCGTGGGACGCCGAGATGGGACGCGGTTCGCCCAGCCCCAGTTCGTGAAACTCCGCCAGCGGGCCTTCGTGTCGCATGCCTTCGGCCTTGTTTACGGCGAGGACGACCCGCTGCCCGGACTTGCGCAGCAACTGCGCAATCTCGTGGTCATGTGCGTTGACGCCGGCTCGCGCATCGACGAGGAAAATCACCACGTCGGCTTCCGCGATGGCCTGATGCGTCTGGCGCGCCATCTCCCGGAGAATGCCGTCTTTGGCAACCGGCTCGAATCCACCAGTGTCGACGGCAATAAAGGGATGACGCCCCACCCTGCCCTCGCCGTAGTGGCGATCGCGCGTAAGACCGGAAAAATCAGCCACCAGGGCCGCACGCGAACGCGTGATCCGGTTGAACAGGGTGGATTTGCCGACGTTCGCCCGTCCTACGAGCGCAACGACCGGCTTGAAACTAGACTTGCTCAATTCACACCAACCAAAACAAGATTACCGTTGCCGGTCTGTACCAGCACGCCGGCTGGTGTCGCGGTCAACGGGGACAGCACAGCACCGCCGCCGACGCTGAGCCGGCCCAACAGCCGACCGTCGCTGCGGGACAGGAAGTGCACATAGCCTTCAAAGTCGCCAACGGCCACCGCCGCGGGCACAACGGCCGGAGTCGCCAGACGGCGATTGCGCAACGCATTTTGGGTCCACACCTCCTCGCCACTCACGAGATCGATGGCGTGCACCGTGTCGCGCTGATTAGCGGCGTAGGCGTAGCGGCCGTCGTGGCTCATGCCGGAATGGCTGGAGAACGCAACGTCCCAGACCGGGCGGCCGCCCTGATTGATGTCGAAGCAAGTCATCCTGCCCTGATAAGTGACGCCGCAGAGCAAAGGACCGATCACCTGCGGAGCGCCGACCACGTCATTGATACGTTCCAGATCGGTGGCTCCCCGGGACACGGAGACCGGCGCTTCCCATTGAACCGCTCCGTTCGATGCATTGATGGCAATAAGGCGACCGCTAGGCAGGCCCGAAATAATCAGGCCTTCGGTGGCGAGCATCTGCATGCTGGTCTTAAGCGCCAGCGCCGGACCGGGACGCTGAACGTCCCACCGGTACTCGCCCGTTTCCGCGTCGAACGCCTGAATACGGTAATCCGTGCTACGCACCACTACGACACCGAATCCGACAACCGGTGGGATCGCCACGGCACTGGTCGCACGGACGCGCCATTTCTCAACGCCGTTCGCGTCATAAGCGATCACCGTACCGTCTCCTGCGGCCACGGCAGTTGTGTTGCCATCGGAGCCTGCCCCAGCCGTCAAGGTAGCGTCGGGACTCGCGCGCCACAGCACCCGGCCGGAAGCCAGATCGACTTTGGCGACGGCGTTCGGCGTGGCGGCAAAGACCGCTTCGCCGACGACGGTGGGTGCGAAACCATAACCGCCGCCGCTACCTACGGACGCGGACCAACGCACGGCGGCTGTGACGCCGGCTTCGTATTGAGTGAGTTCTGCGGGTTCGTACCGTGGATCACTGCTGGAGAACATGGAGCATGCGCTCAGCGCGAGCAGGCTCACACCCACCAGGGCACTGCGAAGGACACGACGGGATACGACTGGCTGCATGGCGATCAGGCTCCGGCGATAGCGTCAATCTTGAGTTGTACAACCTGGCCGACGGGATCGGCCCCGAATGCTTCCAGCGCG
>JAAYXN010000349.1 GCA_012515885.1 Rhodococcus sp. (in: high G+C Gram-positive bacteria) | reverse complement strand
GCCAGCGGCATCTTGATGTTCGAGCTTCTCACCGGCCATACGCCGTTCCAGGGCGATACGTCGCTGTCCGTGGCGTACCAGCGGGTCAATCAAGATGTCCCTCGGCCCGGTTCATTCATTGACGGAGTGCCCACGCAATTCGATGAGCTTGTTGCCGAGGCCACGCACCGCGAGCCCACGCATCGCTTCGCTGACGCTGCCGCCATGGGTTCGGCGCTACGGTCTGTCGCGGCGGCGCTTGACTTGCCGTCCTACCGGGTTCCGGCGCCGCGCCGTCCTGTCACACCGGTTGGCTCGGCTTCGACGGCCGGTGACAGCACTACGGCAGTGGTAGGTGGCACTCGTGCGCTCACTGACAACCGCCCGCTGCCTTCTGCCGGACCGCACCCAACTCGAATGGTGACAACGCTGCATTCCCGGCCGGACGAATGTCCAGGCGACTCGGCGGCGCCTGCTGGCCCCAACTATCGAGGTGGCGACGCAGGCCAACGTCAGCCCGACGCGGATCATTCGGCACCGCGCTATGGGTTTTCCGACCACGAGGCTGATCGTCGCAACTCCCGCCGCAACGCGGCCCTGTGGATGCTGCTTGTCCTCGCCCTCGCCTTGGCAGTCGGTATCGGCGGATGGTGGCTCGGTTCTGGGCGTTTCACCAACGTGCCAGCTGTCCACGGGCTCGATTCGACCGGTGCGCTCAGTGCGATTTCAGCGGCTGGGCTCACCGGCGAAGTGCGCGGCACCTATTCCGACACCGAACCGCTTGACGCCCTACTCGGCACGGACCCCACTGCAGGTTCGAGGATCCAGCGAGATGGCACGGTCGCGGTTCTGGTCTCCTTGGGGCGTCCGTCCGTGCCGACGCTTCCCGCTGGCGGTGACCGCAACGCGGTCGAGCAGGCGCTGCGGGATCGGACGTTGGATCCCGCGCCGGGCGGCGAGGTCTTCAGCGCGCGGGTTCCTGCTGGCGGCGTCGCTGCTCTCGATCCAGCGCCGGGTACGACGGTCGCGGTGGGTAGCCGCGTCGAATTGATCTTCAGTAAGGGTGCGCCGCCGGTGGAGATCCCCAACGTCGCGGGCATGGATGAGGACGACGCTCGCGCCGCGCTCGACGATGTGGGTATCGCGGTCACCCAGGTGCACATCGAGTTTGATCCGGATGTTGAAGCTGGATATGCCAGTGGAACCACACCCGAGGTCGGCACCACCGTTGATGCTGGCACTGCTGTGACACTGATCGTGTCGGATGCAGTCCGTGTCCCGTCGCTGGTGGGTCGCTCGGTCGGTGCGGCGCGCGACGAACTGACTAATCTCGGCTTAGAAGTTCAGGTCCATCAGGTCGCTGATACCAATCGATCGTTCGTGGTAAGGCAAAACCCCGGTAGCGGGGATCTTGTTCGACCGGGGTCGACGGTCACTCTCGTCTCGTTCCCCTAGGCCGCCTGCCGACCAGTCGGCAGGCGGCCTAGGGATTTCGCGAATCTAGCCGCGCAGCATTTCTGCGACAAGAAACGCCAGCTCAAGCGATTGCTGCGTGTTCAGGCGGGGGTCACAGGCCGTTTCGTACCGACCGGAGAGGTCGAGATCTGAAATGTCCTGTGCACCGCCCAGGCATTCGGTGACGTTCTCGCCGGTCAGTTCCACGTGGATGCCGCCGGGGTGCGTGCCCAGACTGTTGTGGACCTCGAAGAAGCCCTGCACTTCGTCGACAATGCGATCAAAGTGCCGAGTCTTGTAACCGGTTGACGCCTCGTGGGTGTTTCCGTGCATGGGGTCGCACTGCCAAATCACCTGATGCCCGGTGGCCTGAACCTTCTCCACGATTGCGGGCAGAAGGTCGCGGACCTTGCCGTTGCCCATCCGCGAAATGAGGGTGAGACGGCCGGGCTTGTTGGTCGGATCAAGCCGTTCGACGTACTCGACGGCCATCTCCGGGGTGGTGCTCGGGCCGATCTTCAACCCGATCGGGTTGGCGACAAGTTCAGCGAATGCGATGTGCGCACCGTCGAGCTGACGCGTCCGGTCGCCGATCCACAGGAAGTGGGCCGAGAGGTCGTACAGCTTGGGATGCTCGTCCTCGTTGTCGAGGCGCAGCATGGCGCGCTCATAGTCGAGAACCAGGGCTTCGTGGGAAGCGAAAATTTGGGCCTGCTGCAGGCTGGGGTCAGTGACCCCGCACGCGTTCATGAACTGCAGGCCGCGGTCGATCTCGCCAGCGAGTGCCTCATAGCGGGCACCTGCCGGCGAGGAGGCAACAAACTCGCGGTTCCAGTCGTGCACCTTATGCAGGTCAGCCATGCCCGAGCCGGTGAGGGCGCGGACCAAGTTCATGGCGGCGCTCGCGTTGGCATAGGCACGGACCAAACGGGACGGATCGTGCTCACGAACCAGTGGGTCGGGCACGATCGAATTAACCATGTCACCGCGGTACGACGGCAAACCGAGCGCGTCAGTATCAGAGGAACGCGGTTTGGCGTACTGGCCTGCGATACGCGCGACCTTGACGACCGGCAGGCTCGCACCGTAGGTCAGGACCACGGCCATTTGCAGGAGCGTGCGAATGTTGCCCTTGATGTGTGGCTCGGTGTTGTCGGCGAAGGTCTCGGCGCAATCACCGCCCTGGAGCAGGAAGGCTTCACCGCGCGCTACTGCTGCCAGCTCGTTCTGCAATCCCACGACCTCGCGCGCAACGGTGATGGGGGGCACGGATTCGAGCACCGTGCGCATCGCCGCAGCCTGGTCGGCGGGCCAACTCGGCTGCTGAGCGGCAGGTTTGGCCAGCGCGGCGTCAAGACGCTCACGCAACTGCGCTGGAAGCGGCGGTAGTTCGGGCAAGCGATCAATCGGCACGTCAACAGTCCAGTTCACCTATCCAGAATAGGTCGTCAGGCACCGAGTCGGCACGCCGGTCACCGCCCGCTCACTAATCTGCAGCCAAAGAGTGCGGGTCAGCGAAGACGGCGAGCTGCTTCGATGGCCTCGAATTTCGCCAGGTTATGGCGGGCGTCAGCCAACGCATCGTGGGCGTCGCTCGGCGCCGCAGGCAATGCGGGGCTGCCTGCTTCCTCCCAGTACTGCTTGAGTTCGCGGGTAAAGCGCGGCATCGACTGCGGAAGTTCGGTCATCGCGCCCCACAATTGGCACAGGGCCACGTGATCGTAGGCAGCCACCCATGCCCACAGTTCAGGTGTAATCGAGGTGCGAGGGATTAAAAATGCCAGCAAGTCTTCGCGAATGCGTTGGCGACTGCGCCACGCTGGCGATGCTGGTGAAGGAAGTTTCGGCAGAACATTGCGGCGCACCCAGGGACCTGCCCGCTCGGGATCGAATTCGGTCGAGACGGCGTAAAACTCACGGCCATCTTCGGCGACAACGCCGATCGAGACCAGATCGATCGTGTGACCGTCCTCGATGAACTCACAGTCGTAGAAGTAACGCACGTCGACCAACTATGCCCGAAGGTGTATTTCAGGCCAGTACCCACCCCAGCGCACAATGTCTCCATAATCATGTAGGTGCCGTGTCCTGCCGGACGCACCCCCACAGGTCAGCACCCTGGCCGTGATTGCCCCCGTTGTCGCCCTGAGTAAATGTCACCCTGATAAACCGATGCCACACCGAGAAGGAGGAGCGCCTGTGCGAGCAGCTGCCAAGCCGCGCACCAATTTGCCTGAGAGTTTGGGCCCCGATGCGCTAGCTCCTGCACAGGCCACCGACACGGCAACTCCCCCATCGTCAGCGCCGCGCTCACGGCGCCGCCAGTTCGCGGTCCTCACCGCACAGATCGTGGTGATTGCCGGTGTCATTGTGGGCGCCCTCAATCACCTCTTCGGTTTTCCAGGTCTACGTGATTTTGGGGTGAAGTACCGCATCGATCTCGACGTGTATCGCCTTGGCGGGACACTGTTCCGTGACGGCATCACCCTGTATGGGTCGATGCCGCCCACCGCTATCGGCACGTACCTTCCGTTCACGTATCCCCCGCTCTCGGCGGCACTGTTTAGCCCCCTGTCGTATGTGTCGCTCAATAGCGCCATCGTGATTGTGACGGCGATTTCGATCGGGGCGTTGGCTGCAACCGTGGTGGTGACGCTGCGCTCGCTGGGCTACGAATCGCGCACAACTGTGTTGTGGGGGACGCTCGGTGTTCTCGCGCTGGTGTTCGCTGTGGAATTTGAACCGGTGCAGTCGACACTCAACTACGGCCAGATCAACATGATTCTCATGGCGCTGGTCACGGTCGATGTGCTGGCGAAGAACCCGTGGCTGCCTCGCGGAACCCTGATCGGTATCGCCGCGGCAATCAAACTCACGCCCGCTGTCTTCGTCCTCTACTTCCTAGTGCGTAAAGACTTCCGTGCAGCTGTGATGTCGGGGGTCGGGTTCCTCGTCGCTACCGCGATTGGGTATCTCGTCGCCAGCGCCGACTCGGTGAAGTACTGGACGACGGTCCTTCCTGATTCCAACCGGATCGGTAACCCCGGGTATCCGGCGAATCAAAGTGTCACGGGAATGTTGACCCGTCTCGGCGTTGCCGAGGAGGTGCGCTCATCGGTGTGGCTCGCGCTATCGATTGCCGCCGCGGCGCTTGTCGCGTTTGCCATGTGGCGGGCACTACGCGCGGATCAGCCAGCGCTGGCCCTGAGTCTTAATGCGATCCTCGGGCTACTCGCCTCGCCCGTCTCGTGGTCGCATCACTGGGTGTGGGCGGTGCCGTTGATGGTGACGTTGGCCGCCCTCAGCTATCAGTGCTTCCGCGTTGCGCGCGCCGCGAGTATCGCGGCAGCCGCCGTAGTTGTCAGCGGTCTCTTCCTGATGTGGCTCGCCCCGCATTGGCGTCTAGGACAGGGCCGGTGGAACGGAAAGAACTGGCCACTTCTTGACCAGTTCTTTGCCGCGTCCTACGTGTGGTGGGCGCTTGCCGCCGTGGTGGTTGCCATCATCGTCGCCACGCCCCGAATGAACCTTCGCGGCGCTGACGAACAAGCGCTTGTCGCGCGCTAGCTAGCGCGCGTATCAGGAACTCGCGCGGCGTCAGCGCCCGTTCCCGCGGCGTGAGCGCCCGTTCCCGCGGCGTGAGCGCCCGTTCCCGCGGCGTGAGCGCCTGCCGTTCCCGCGGCGGAGCCGCTCATTTTTCCTGCCGGACCCTCCTGGGCGACGCCATTCTTGAGGGAAGCGGCGTAGATGTCGACGTACTCCTGCCCAGATAGCTGCATGAGCTTGTACATCACTTCGTCGGTGACAGCACGTTCCACGAAACGGTTGCCGCCCATGCCGTCAAAGCGGGAAAAGTCGATCGGTTCGCCGAAACGGACCTCGATCTTGGCTGGACGCCACATGCGCGAACCGATCGGGTTCATCTTCTCGGTGCCCACCATCGCGACGGGAATTACCGGGGCTCCCGATTCCAGAGCGAGGCGCGCGAGGCCAGTTTTGCCCTTGTAGAGGCGTCCGTCCGGTGAACGAGTGCCTTCCGGGTAGATGCCCAAGAGGTTGCCTGCTTTGAGGACCTTCAGGCCAGCGTTCAACGCATCCTGCGCGGCGTCAGCACCAGTGCGGTCAATGGGGACCTGACCGACCGTGGTGAAGAACCAGCGCTGAAACGCACCCTTCGGGCCCTTGCCAGTGAAGTACTCGCTCTTGGCGAGGAAGGTGATGCGACGCGACACGACGAGCGGGAGGAAGAACGAATCGAGCACCGCCTTGTGGTTGCTCGCGAAAATCGCGCTGCCATCGGCTGGCACGTACTCAAGGCCGACAACGGTAGGACGACCTGCAACTCGCAGCAGCGGTCCGAGCAACACATACTTAAAAAGCCAGTACCACATGGCGTCCCTCCGACAGGCATCCGCTGAATCAGATCGAGTGTTACATCTGACTTTACTGTGGCCAGATGAACGGGGCCACACTCACCACCCCCTGCCTTCTCAGCAGCGGATAAGAGGCCGCGACAGACGCGTATTTGCCTTCTCAACTAGGTCGACGAAAGGCTGATTCGGGCCAGTTCTGCGGCGCCGATCAATCCCGCGGATTCGCCGAGTTGTGTGCTGCGGATCCTTGGCATTGACCGATACCCCGCCCCGGTGGCGAGCCGTTGATAGTGCTCTCGAGCGGCATCGAGGAACAGCGGAGCTGACTGTGCAACGCCACCACTAATCACGATGAGATCGGGATCAAAAACGTCCGCAACCAGCGATATCCCCACCCCCAGCCACTGCGAAAAATCTGCCATGACCGCGAGAGCTAACGCGTCACCCGCCTGAGCGGCACCGGCTACCCGACGCCCGGTGAGCCCGGCCGGGTCGGTGGCAACCTCGCGCGAGAGCGTCGTAAATTGGCGCGGACTTTTTGCAAGATGCTCGATGGCGGTGTCGACCAATGCTGTTCCACTGCAATATCTTTCCCAGCATCCACGTTTACCGCAGGCGCAGGATCGTCCCTCAGGAACAACCTGAATGTGCCCCAATTCCGGGGCTACACCAAAACTTCCGCGATAGAGGTTGCCCTCTTGCACGAAAGCGCCTCCGATCCCGGTGCCCAACGCAATCACCACCACGTTGCGTCCACCCGCGGCGGCGCCGTATCGATATTCCGCGACGGCCGCCGCGTTGGCATCGTGTTCGAGGACCACCGGCAAACCCAAGACAGCGGACAGGTCCCGAGCGACCGGTGCGTCGAGCCACGGCAGATGCGGCGCGTAGCGCACGATGGTGCGCTCACGGTTGACGAAGCCCGCGACGGCAAGACCGACAGCGCCGATCGAGTAGTTCCCGGCGAGGGAATCAACGGTTCCGTCTTCTCGAACCGATTCGGGCCCCGCCAACTCGTGCACGACGCCCACGATGGCGGCGGCTAAAGATTCGGCGGATCGCGGAGTGGGCGCGGATGCCGCGTCCACGATCACACCTTCGCCGTCAACGACGGCCGCGCGGATATTTGTCCCGCCCACATCGATCCCGATGGTGACCGTCGGCCGTGCCCCGTCATACTCAAGCCCGCCGCTGTGCATAACCATGATTGTGCCGTGCCGCTATCTAGTCGTGACCGGGATTGATCGTGATGGGTATCGACTCGAAGGCGGCCGAGCGCGAGCGCTCACTTCCGGTATCGCGCGACTGGCCGCTGGTTGGCCCCTGCGGCGCTGAGGGTGGTGTTTGCGGGGCTGCGGGCATCTGCCCACCGAGTTCGCCGAGCAGTTCCCGAATGATGGCCACGATGGCGAGTGCATGCTGGGATAGCTCACCCAACAGTTCGTGCCGCTCACCACGCAGGAGGGCAGCAAAGGCGCACACCGGGCACCACTGGCAGCCAGCGAACTCTGGGGTGTGCTCGGCGGAAGTCTCGTCTGCGATTGCTGCTACGACAGGTTCAATGCGATCCAGTGCCGTGTGTGCAAGTTCGCGGAGTTCAGCGAGTAGCCGTGCGTGTTCTTCATTCACTGCGGCCACACCTGTTGATCAGGAACGAACCGAACCACCAGGTCTGTGACATCAAGTTCTGCACCCGCGACGATGCAGCGGCGAAGTACGGCAGCGAGCGGTATGCGTCGACGGACACCTTCAGCACCAACAACCAAGCTGTCCTCCACTCGTCCGAGCGTGAGCGTCGCGGGGTTAACAATCGGCAGGTGCATGCGGAAAGCGAACACCGAGTCCACGCCCGTCCCGGACTCGTGTGTGACCTGGACGGGCGGAATATCAGTGCCCAGCATGATCGCTGCGCCGCTACGCCCCGCATCTGTAGCTGGGTCAGAATCGGCTACCGGATGCGGACTCGTCGAGTCGCTGAGATCAGCGAGGTCACCG
>JAAYXN010000348.1 GCA_012515885.1 Rhodococcus sp. (in: high G+C Gram-positive bacteria) | reverse complement strand
CCGGTGAGGACTTCGCTGAAAATGAAACTTGCGCGCATGGGGTTCGGCGTCCTTCGCGAGTCGAATAGGGGTGGGTAGGTGAGTGCGAGCGGTTAGCGGCCGACGCCGTACACGCCGCGTGACTCGTCGCGCACCACCCTTCCCATATGAAGTTCAACGACGCGTCGACGCATCGAGTCGACGATGTGGTGGTCATGCGTTGCCATGACGACGGTGGTGCCTGTGCGGTTGATGCGTTCAAGCAGCATCATGATGTCCTGGCTGGTTTCTGGATCCAGGTTGCCGGTGGGCTCGTCGCAGAGCATCACCAACGGCCGGTTGACGAACGCCCGCGCAATCGCGACACGCTGCTGCTCACCACCAGAGAGTTCACTGGGCAGACGATCAGCCTTACCGGAGAGCCCCACCATCTCAAGAACCTCAGGGACCGTCCGCGAAATCATCGTGCGCGGCTTACCAATCACCTCCAACGCGAACGCAACGTTTTCGGTGACAGTCTTTTGCTGAAGGAGCCGGAAATCTTGGAAGACGACACCCATGCTTTGCCGCAGCTTGGGCACGCGCCGAGCAGACAGCCGATTGACGTGAAAATCAGAAATATAGATGTCGCCCTCAGTGGGTGACTCTTCTTTCAGGAGCAGCCGCATGAAGGTCGATTTGCCGGAGCCGGACGGACCGATGAGGAACACGAACTCGCCCTTGTCGACCTCGACGTTGACGTCATTGAGCGCTGGCCGAGTGGAGCGCTTGTAGGACTTCGACACGTTCTCGACGCTGATCACAGCCCAAGTGTAGCCAGCGGTCCAGGCGAAAACAGCTAGTGAAGCGTCACGACGCACTGGTTGTTTTCGGGTCGGTTACTGCCCTGACTCGCCTGTGCCTGAATCGCTGGGTGGTTGTGTTGTTGGCGCCTCGTCCGTGGTGCGCTCCCACGGAGGAACGAGATGGGGGAAGAGTCCGGTCGTTGTGGGCGGTGGAGTCTCCGACGGGGACGGCGACGGTGAGGGCGCTGTCGTTTCCGGCGCTGTCGTGGGCGCTACCGTGGGCTCGTAGGTTTGCGTGGGCGTGCTGTCGTCTTGCTCGGAAGTCTGCTGGTTGTCGTGCTGGTTGGCCCCGTCTTCTGCCGCGGGACTGGCGTACAGATAGAAACTGAAGAGCAGGACCCACGCGACAACTAGAATGACCGTCGACGTCCGGGTTTTGCCGCCGAACATGTGTGAGGGAATTGCATCCCACAGGCGGTCAAGCTTGCTTGCAGGTTTTTTGTCGTCGTGGCCCTTGTCGTGACCAGCCTTGCCCTGACCAGCCTTGCCCTGACCGGTCTTGTCCTGGTCGGCCTTGCCTTGACCCGACTTGGCAGACTGATCCGACTTCGCCTGATCATCGTTTGACGTATCGCTCACTCTGCCTCCTCGTCGCCCTTATCCGCGACCATTTCCGGCTCCACGCTGATCCCCTGTCTGCGCATCGCCGTCACGATCCGAACCCGCAGCTCGCGACCGACCTGGAACTGTTTGCCTGGCAGGCTGCGAGCGACCATGCGGACGCTGACTTCGTCGACACTGATACTTTCGACGCCCATCACGCTCGGCTGATCGAGCAGCAGCTTCTTCAGCGAGCGATCGTTGTACGCCGAGACACACACCTGGTGAAGGGCGTCGTTAACACGGTTGAGGTCTGCAGACACCGGCACGGGAACATCAACAACCGACCGGGCCCAGTCTTTAGACAGGTTGACGGCCTTGAGTATCTGCCCATTGGGCACGGTGATGACTTCGCCGTCGGCGTTGCGCAGACGACTCACTCGCAACGTCACGTCCTCAACAACACCCTCCGCGTCGTCGCTGGAACCGGTGATTGCGAGGCGCACCATGTCACCAAACCCGTATTGGCGTTCGGTGATGATGAAAAAGCCCGCCAAAATGTCTTGCACGAGACGTTGAGCACCGAAGCCGAGCGCGGCGCCCAGTACGGTCGCTGGCGCCACCAAACCGGTAACAGGTAGACCAAGCCGCGACACGACCTGCACGACCGTGAGCACCCACACGATGGTGATGATCACCCACGAAATGACCTGGGCTACCGAATGCCGATGCTTACTTGCTTCTGAACGAACGAGTTCGTCGCCGTGATCGTAATTTGCGTCGATATGGTCAGTGATTCGCCGAGTTGCCCACGCGATGAAGCGCACGACCAGTACCGCACTGAGCACGGTGAGGACCACGGACAGCCCAGTGTCGAGCAACCAGTCACCGGCCCGACGGACCGGCATCCACGTGATCGCGGCAGTCTCCATGCCGTGAAAGTTACGCCTGGTTCTCCCGCATCCGCCAGCGAATGCCCGCCTCAAGGAAACCGTCGATATCGCCGTCGAGTACCGCTGAGGGGTTATTGACCTCGTACTCGGTACGCAGATCCTTCACCATTTGATAGGGATGGAGCACGTAAGAGCGCATTTGGTTGCCCCACGAGTTGCCGCCGTCGCCCTTAAGCGCATCCATCTCGGCACGCTCTTCTTGACGTTTGCGTTCTAGAAGTTTGGCTTGAAGCACGCGCATCGCAGACACCTTGTTCTGCAACTGCGACTTCTCGTTCTGACACGTCACGACAATCCCGGTCGGGATGTGTGTCAAACGCACCGCCGAGTCGGTGGTGTTAACCGACTGGCCGCCGGGGCCAGATGAACGGTAAACGTCGACGCGCACGTCATTT
>JAAYXN010000021.1 GCA_012515885.1 Rhodococcus sp. (in: high G+C Gram-positive bacteria) | reverse complement strand
TTGAGTGATAGTCCAGCTCCCCACCCCTGTCGTCTCCTCGTCGGTGTTGGTCGTGTAGACGATGTCGCCACATAGCTTGATGTCTGAACGATGAAGTGCTTCGACTGCGACCAGCAGGGACGCGATGCCGCCCTTCATGTCGACCACGCCGCGCCCATACAGGAGGCCGTCACGCTCGACCGCCTTGTGGGGGTTGCTGCTCCAGCCACTCGCGTCGGCGCCGACCGCATCAATGTGACCACTGGTTAGCATGCTGGCGCCACCGCCGCTGCCGCGTATGACCGCCGCAAGCTGCGGGCGCCCAACGAAATCCATTTCTGGCCAGAGAGGATGGCCAGCGGGAATGGGATCCGGCTCCCAGATGTCGACCTCGGCACCTATGGCGCTCAGCCTCTTGCCGAGGATGGACTGCAGCGCCGCCTCATCGCGGGCCGGCTCCGCGGTGATACGAGCGGTGGTATCGCAGGCGACCAACTCTCCGACGGTGGCCACAAGCTCATCGCGAGCAGAGCGAACAACCTCGACGACGTGTTGTTCGCGAGGCGTCAATGCGCCAGCGTCCATCCCGACCCTCCTTATTCCTGGCGAGCCCACGGCCCCGCCTTCACTCGATGGGTATCCGTCGAGAAGTGCGTGTTGACTCCCGCAGACTCCTCAGTAGCGCGCAGCCGGCCCGCGAGTCACCCCACGGCGACTCCCTACTTGTACGCGATCCTCGGATTCAGGGCGGCGTAGATAATGTCTGCCACCAAGTTGGCCACGCCCACGACAATGACAACGACCATCGCGCAGGCCTGAATCACCGGCAGGTCGCGTCGCTCAATCCCGTACAGCATGAGGCGACCCAGTCCCGGGTAGCTGAACACCGTCTCGGCCACAATGAGACCACCAATGAGCCAGCCGATCCCCAGCGAGATGACGGTTACCGTGGGGAGCAGCGCATTGCGCATCACGTGTCCGAACAGGACTCGTGAGGCCGAGGCTCCTTTGAGATGGGCGGTTCGCACGTAGTCCATGTCGAGGACTTCCACAGTGCTCGACCGCGTCATGCGAACGATGTGCGCAAGGCTGACCAGAGAGACCGTCACCGCCGGCAGAACGAGCGCCGGCAGGGCCTGCCAGAAGCCATCCGAGTAGTCGACCGCCGACTGGCTTGGAAACCAGTGCAAGGTGAGGGCGAAGATGAAGATCAGAACCGCTCCGCTGACGAACTCCGGAAGGCCAATGAAGACGAGCGAGCCGACCGAGATCACATTGTCGGCCCCTTTGTTGCGTCGCAAGGCCGCGACCAGACCCAGCACGATACCCAGCGGCACGTACAGGACGAAGGCGAAAGCGGCCAGAATCATGGAGTTGCGAAGACGCTCCATCACAAGCGGCCGTACTTCCGCACCGGTGGACAGGGAGGTTCCCCAATCGCCCATGAAGAAGTTGCCCAGCCAGCTCAGGTACTGGACGATCAGCGGCCTGTCGAGGCCGAGCTCCGCGCGCAGGTTGGCCCTCGCCTCCGGGGTGCCGAACTGGCCAAGGATGACGTTGGCGACGTCGCCGGGGAGAACCTGAGTGGCAAAGAAGATCAGTATCGACACAAGGACGATCGTCAACACCACGAAGCCAAGGCGACGAAGAATGAATCGACTCACTGCCCCTCCTTCGCTTCGCCTGCCGCTGCAATCGTCCCGGCCTCGACGGCTCGCAATTCATCGAGCGGTATGTGGCAGTAGATCCAGTGCTCTCC
>JAAYXN010000347.1 GCA_012515885.1 Rhodococcus sp. (in: high G+C Gram-positive bacteria) | reverse complement strand
CATCGCCGTCATGCGCATCGCCGCCATCGTCTTCATCATCAGCGCCTTCGCGACAGCATTCCCGTTCGGGATCATCGACCTCACCTTCTGGAGATTCGTCGGCGGCGTCGCTGTCGGTTTGGCATCGGTCATCTCCCCCGCCTACATCGCCGAAATCTCGCCCGCCAACATTCGCGGACGCCTCGGATCCACCTACCAGCTGGCGATCGTTCTAGGCATCGCGGTATCGCAGTTGGTCAACTACGCCCTCGCAGCAGCCGCAGGAGGAGCAGGCAACAACCTCGCAGGTATCCAAGCCTGGCAGTGGATGCTCGCCCTCGAAGCGCTACCTGCCGTGCTGTATCTCGTCATCACCGTCGCTATCCCAGAATCGCCGCGCTACCTCCTCAACAAGGGCGAGGACGAGAAGGCGCGTGTCATCATCACCGACCTCGAAGGTGGCGACAAAAACTACATCACCACACGCATCCAGGAAATCAAGGCATCGTTGAGCAGTGAGCGTCATCAAGCTCGCGTACGTGACCTCTTTGTCAAAAACAAAGGCATCACTGCCCTGGTAATCGTCGGTATCTGCCTTGCCGCTTTGCAACAGTTCGTCGGTATTAACGTCATCTTCTACTACTCGTCGACACTCTGGCAGGCAGTGGGATTCGGCGAGGATCGATCCCTGCTCATTAGCGTGGTGTCCGGCGGCGTCAATATTGTCGGCACGTTCGTCGCCATCGCCGTCATCGACCGGATCGGCCGAAAACCGCTGCTACTGACCGGCTCTGTGGGTATGGCCGCAGCCCTGGCGACGGTGGCGGTGTGCTTTAATTCCGCGACGTTTGTGATCAACGAAGACGGCGAACGAGTAGCTCAGCTGTCCTCAGGCACCGGCACAGTTGCCCTCATTGCCGCGAACCTGTTCGTGTTCTTCTTCGCACTGTCATGGGGCCCGGTGGTCTGGGTGCTGATCAGCGAGATGTTCCCGAACCGGGTGCGCGCAGCCGCAGTGGGTGTGGCCACCGCAGCCAACTGGATCGAGAACTTCATTGTGTCATCGACGTTCCCATCGCTGGCTGACTGGAACCTCACCATCACCTACGCCATCTACGCCGGCATGGCCATACTCTCGTTCTTCTTCGTGATGAAGTTCGTCAAAGAAACCCGTGGCCGCACCCTGGAGGAAGCTGGGTAGCAGCCACGTTGTTCCCGGGCTAGGTGGGCATCGCCCCATAGCTCGGGAACAAACTCACTAGATAGTTGTTGCAGCAACTATGAAGAAGATTGGATTCCTGTCCTTCGGACACTGGAACGATGTGCCCGGTTCGGCCACGCGTAGCGCCTCGGATGCGCTGCTGCAGGCGATCGACCTTTCTGTTGCCGCTGAAGAGATCGGCATTGACGGCGCCTACTTCCGGGTCCACCACTTCGCCCGACAATACGGCTCACCATTTCCGCTGCTCTCTGCGATCGCTGCGCGCACCTCACGCGTCGAAATCGGGACCGGCGTCATCGACATGCGCTACGAAAACCCCCTCTACTTCGCGGAAGACGCAGGCGCCGCAGACCTCATCTCTCAGGGTCGCCTGCAACTCGGGGTGAGCCGAGGATCGCCGGAGCAAGTCATCGACGGCTACAAAT
Source organism: Rhodococcus sp. (in: high G+C Gram-positive bacteria) (assembly GCA_012515885.1). Lineage (GTDB taxonomy): Bacteria > Actinomycetota > Actinomycetes > Mycobacteriales > Mycobacteriaceae > Rhodococcus_F. Next base: position 7,623 of record JAAYXN010000347.1, on the reverse strand, counting down.
ACTTCGGCTACGTCCCCGACGAAGGACAGACCGACGCGGACATGGCACGTGACCACACCGCCGTCATGCTCGCAGCCGTCTCGGGCAAGAAATTTGCTGAACCCAACCCCAATCCGATGTTTCCCAATCCCGGCGGACTGCTGCGCATAGAGCCGCACTCTCCCGGTCTACGTGAACGGATTTGGTGGGGCGCCGGGTCACGCGGGACTGCCGTGTGGGCAGGCGAACAGGGCATGAACCTGATGAGTTCAACACTGCTGACCGAAGACAGTGGTGTGCCGTTCCATGTCGCACAGGCGGAGCAGATTCGCGCATTCCGCCAAGCATGGGCCGACGCGGGTCACGACCATGAGCCGCGAGTATCGGTGAGCCGCAGCATCTTCCCCATCACTACCGATCAGGATCGCGCCTACTTCTGGCGGGATACCAGCAGTTCCGACCAAGTTGGCCATATCGATGGCGGCACCGCAATTTTCGGCCGCACCTTCGCCGGCGAACCGGACGCACTGATCGAAGAACTCGCCAAGGACGAAGCGATTGCCGAAGCCGACACCCTGCTGCTGACCATCCCCAACCAACTGGGCGTCACCTACAACGTGCACGTACTCGACAGCATCGTTAAAGACGTCGCACCAGGGTTAGGTTGGCGCTAGTCCGCACCCACACAGCACAACGATACGCACACCGGAACAAGTGCCTGAAAATACGTCGGGCTGGCCCTAACGTCCCGTCAGCGACCGCCTACGCCTCTGCGGCGCCGCTGGCCACCCAGCCCTTGACCTGATGGGCTACATCATGGCCAGTCAGATGCAGATCCGAGAGGACCTGATCCCGCGACGCATGATCGAGGAAACGCTGCGGAACACCAACGTCGCGGCACACCGTGCTAACACCGGCGCCACGCAATGCAGCCGACACTGTCGTGCCGACACCGCCATGCACACCGCAATCTTCCAACGTCACCAGAAGCGGGAAACTTGCCGCCAACTTCACCAACGCATCCGGGACCGGCAAAACCCAGCGAGGATCAACGACGGTGACCGAAATACCTTCTTCAGCAAGACGATCCGCGGCATCTAACGCGATCGGAGCAAACGAACCGACCGCCACAATCAGGACATCCTTGCCGCCATCTTCGGGCACGCGAAGAACATCAACAATGCCATCGAGTCGCTCCACTGCTGCAAGTTCTTCCGGCACTTTGCCTTTAGGGAAACGCAGCGCCGTCGGACCATCCGAGATGGCAAGAGCCTCACCGAACTCTTCACGCAGCGTTGCCGCATCGCGAGGAGCAGCAACGCGCATACCCGGGACAATGCCGAGCAGCGACAAATCCCACATACCGTTATGGCTCGCGCCGTCATTGCCAGTGATACCGGCGCGGTCAAGCACCAGCGTCATAGGCAAATTGAGCAACGCAACATCCATCAGCAACTGGTCAAAAGCGCGGTTGAGGAACGTTGAATAGATGGCCACCACCGGATGCAAACCGCCGAGCGCCAAACCAGCTGCCGACGTCACCGCATGCTGCTCCGCGATACCGACGTCAAACATCCGATCAGGGAAACGCTCACCGAATGCGGTCAGACCCGTCGGGCCCGGCATCGCAGCAGTAATGGCGACAACGTCGTCGCGTTCAGAGCCGTAACGCACCAGCTCGTTGGAGAAGACCGACGTCCAGTCGGGGGCCGAAGCGGCCGTCGACTTACCCGTCACCGGGTCAATGACACCGGTCGAGTGCATTTGATCGGCTTCATGGTTTTCCGCATGCGCGTATCCCATGCCTTTGCGAGTCACCGCGTGGACGATGACTGGGCCGCCGAACGCTTTTGCTCGACGCAGCGCCGATTCCATCGCCACCTCGTCGTGGCCGTCGACTGGACCGAGGTATTTGATGCCGAGGTCGGTGAACATCACCTGCGGGCTGACGGCGTCTTTCACGCCAGCCTTCATTCCGTGCAGGATCGAGTATGCGGCGCGGCCCACGAACGGCATTTTCTTGACGAACTTGCGGCTCTTATCGAGTACCCGCTCGTAACCGGGCTGGAGTCGCAGTGCGGCGAGGTGGTCGGCTAAGCCGCCAATGGTGGGTGCATAGGAGCGGCCGTTGTCGTTGACGACGATGACGACCGAGCGATCTGTTCCTGCTGCAATGTTGTTGAGCGCCTCCCAACACATGCCGCCAGTGAGGGCTCCGTCGCCCACGATGGCGACCACATGACGGTCCCGTTGACCGGTGAGCGCGAACGCTTTGGCCAGGCCATCGGCGTACGACAAAGCAGCGGAAGCATGCGATGACTCAACCCAGTCGTGCTCGCTCTCGGCGCGGCACGGATAGCCGGAGAGGCCACCTTGCATGCGCAGCGAGTCGAAGTCACCTGTACGACCGGTCACAACTTTGTGGACGTACGCCTGGTGGCCTGTATCGAAAATGATGGGGTCGCGTGGCGAATCAAAAATTCGGTGGACGGCGAGCGTCAACTCAACAACGCCCAAATTAGGACCAAGGTGACCGCCCGTGGCGGCAACCTTCTGCACGAGGAACTGGCGGATCTCCCCCGCGAGTTCCGTCATCTCCGAGGGAGTGAGCCGACGCAAATCTTCAGGCGTCTGTATGCGGGCTAGAACACCCAACGAGATCGCTCCCTCCGTTACGCAAGGCCCACGCGCTTGCTACCGCCGCCAGTCGACAGTGCGTCCAGTCTACGAGCCGATCGGACCTGCTTTCGACGCACATACACATCCGCGTCATCACTCCCGGTCACTACCGCCTCACACCAGGCTATCGACCGAACTCGCTTCGCGCAGACGCTGGGCAGCCTAACGTCAGTGTTATGGGCAACGTGGTCGACGAATTGATCGAGAGGGTCTACCAGTACGCGCTGGATAGCCGGGATGGGGAGGTCGCGGGCTACATTCCCGAGTTGGCTGCTGTGCCGCCGGATTCGTTCGGCATTTGCATCGCCACCGTCGACGGCCACGTCTATGAGCGCGGCGACACCCGCACGCCGTTGACGATCCAGTCGATTTCGAAACCGTTCACCTATGCACTGGCGCTCGCTGACCGGGGCCGCGCCGCTGTCGCGGACAAGATTGATGTTGAGCCCTCTGGTGAGCCGTTCAACGAAATCAGTCTCGATCCCACCACCGAACACCCGCGCAATCCCATGATTAACGCTGGCGCGATCACTTCGGCGTCACTGGTAGCGGGCGCGGACCCTGCGGAGCGGTTTGAACGGATCCGGGCGGCGTACTCGGCCTACGCCGGTCGCGAGCTGACACTCAACGAGGACGTCTACCAGTCTGAGGCGCGCACTGGGCACCGCAATCGCGCGATCGGCTACATGCTCCGCTCGTTCGACATCATCACCGACGATGTCGATGACGTCCTCGATTTGTATTTCCGACAGTGCTCGATTGACGTCACCTGCCGTGATTTGAGCTTGATGGCGGCGACACTGGCGAACAACGGCACCAATCCGCGTACCGGTGTCGAGGCCGCCGAGCCTGCGCTAGTCGAGCACGTGTTGTCGGTGATGGCGACGTGCGGCATGTACGACGAGGCAGGCGCGTGGCTCACTGAAGTGGGGATGCCTGCGAAAAGCGGCGTAGGCGGCGGCATCATCGCGGTGCTTCCCGGCCAGGTCGGTATCGCTGTCTATTCGCCGCGGCTAGACGAGCATGGCAACAGTGTTCGCGGCGTGCACTCATGCTATGAACTCTCCCGCAATCTAGAGTTGCACTTCCTCCACGTCACCCGCGCGTCCCGATCGTCGATTCGGGCCAAGTACGCGCTCGCCGAGTCGCAGTCAAGGATGTGGCGTTCGGATGAGGAGCGGGCCCTGTTGCAGGATGTGGGCACCCGCGCAATCGTTTATGAACTGCACGGCGACCTGCTGTTTGCCGGTGCCGAGATCGCGGTGCGTGAAATGGCGAACGATGCCCGCGGCGATACCTCGAACGACGAGAACGCCGACTCAGGCAATCCGGACTCAGCCAACCCAGACTTAGGTAGCACCGATAAGCGTCCCGCCGTTGAGGTCATGATTATTGACGTTCGACGTGTCGACGATATGAGTTCGGTGGCGTCGAAGATGCTTGCCGCCGAACGTGCTCATCTGCTCAGCCGCGGGGTCAGTGTCGCGTTGGTGGACCCGGAAGGCATCCTCTCCCCAGCCCTCTCCGACACCGATGACACGACAGGTACCGATAAAACATCGAACGACGTCGAACGCGGCGACGTCCAAACGTTTGCCGATCTCGATACTGCGCTGCAGTGGGGTGAAGACGCTCTCATCAGTCGTCATGGCGACACCAGTCGGCCCCACGATATCGAGCTGAATGATCACCCTCTTATCGCGAAACTCAGCGATGACCAGCGTGAAGCACTGACGTCCGCACTGGAGATCGTGCAGTTCCCAAATGGTGACGCCATCTCTGTTTCCGGGAGCAAGTCCGCGGGACTGCACCTGGTTCTCTCTGGCCGGGTTGCCAGCACGCTGACGGACAACCGCGGCGTCGAGCACAACATCATCACGTTGACGGCGGGTTCTACCTTTGGTGAATTGCCGCTACTGCTGGACGTGCCGTGGGTCAATGACTTCCACGCGCACACGGACGTGACTGCCGCGGTGTTGACTCCGGATGCATTTAGTGAAATTCGGCGCTCGCACCCTGAAGTGGAGATGGCGTTGCTGCGCAACCTGGCTGCGCGTACACACGCGCAGCTCACCCAAGCGGTACAGGCTGCTAAACACGCGGGAGCTGGCCCTCTGCGCACCTAAGAATCGCGGCTTCTGTCGACATGTATCCGCAGTTCAACGAAATTTTCTGCCGTGTCGGAGCAAATGTGTCGGTGGGGTGCGCAATGATCATCGTGTTCGACCCCAGTTAGTACCCCTGTGATACCTGAATGGCGACACCATCACTGCGACGTATGTGCGCATTCGCGGAATCAGGCGGATAATCAGATGACGAAGCGTTCGTCATCGGGCAGTCTGGCTACCGCATGCGTCGTGTGTGTTCTTGGTCAAGCACCGGTTTGGCTCAGCACGTGTCCGGTACGGCTGCGTCGTGGTTAATCCGCGGCGCTGCACGGTGCCAACCATTCAGGTGCAATGCCAGCAAGGCGCTGTCTTGGTACACCCGCTAAGGCTCCGCGCTACATCAACACGGAAGGGCTTCCATGCCAGAGCGCCCCCAGCTCGCAATACACACCGAATCGCTGGTCAAGAAGTTCGGCGAAAACAGGGCGGTAGACGGGCTTAATCTCTCGGTGCCTCGCGGTGGCGTTTACGGCGTCCTCGGCCCTAACGGTGCAGGTAAGACCACGGCGATTCGTATGCTTGCGACGCTGCTACCGATCGACGGCGGCACGGCAACGGTGCTGGGCCACGACGTCGCGACCGAACCGGAAGTGGTGCGCAGCAAAGTCTCGTTGACCGGGCAGTTTGCATCGCTTGACGAGGATCTCACCGGTTCTGAGAACCTCATCATGCTGGGACGGCTCTACGGGTATTCCCGCGCTGGTGCCCGGGACCGCAACGAGCAGCTACTCCACGCTTTCGGGCTCGAAGATGCCGGTGGACGGCAGGTCAAGAACTATTCCGGCGGTATGCGACGACGCCTCGATATCGCAGCATCAATCATCGTGACGCCGGAGTTGATCTTCTTGGATGAACCCACCACCGGCCTGGATCCGCGTAGCCGCAATCAAGTGTGGGAAATCGTGCGTGCACTGGTCGCGGGCGGCACCACCGTGCTGCTCACCACCCAGTACCTGGACGAGGCGGACCAGCTCGCAGATCGCCTCGCGGTTATCGATCACGGCAAGGTCATCGCGGAAGGAACTACCGGCGAACTCAAGGCTTCTCTCGGCGCCGGTTCTCTGCATGTTCGGGTTGAGGACCACGCTGATCGCAGCAAGGCGGGAACCATCCTGCGCGAGATTCTTGCCGTCGATATCACTGAAGAGCCTGATCCATTCGCTCTCACGGCACGCACCAACGACCCAGAACGCGTTGCCCGAGCACTGCCTGCCCTGCACGACGCCGGGATTAAGGTCAGCACCTTCGCCCTCGGCCAGCCGAGTCTTGACGAAGTATTTCTTGCCCTCACCGGCCGTCCCACTGAGGAGAACGCATCATGACTACTACCGATGTGAAGGACGAGGCTGCCTCACCTACGGCAGTCGCCAAAGTCTTAAAAATTGACGCACCGCGACCAAAACGGCCCTCGGCACTGTCGACGTCGTTCACTTTCGGGTGGCGCGCGATGCTCAAAATCAAGCACGTTCCCGAGCAGTTGTTTGACGTGACGATGTTCCCCGTCATGTTCACGCTAATGTTCACGTACCTGTTTGGCGGCGCACTCGCTGGATCGACAGGCGCGTACGTGCAGTTCCTGATCCCAGGAATCCTCGTTCAAACCGTCGTGATGATCACCATGTACACGGGTCTAACGCTCAACAAAGACATCGAGAAGGGTGTCTTTGACCGGTTCCGTTCACTGCCCATCTGGCGCCCGTCACCGCTGGTTGGCGCACTTTTCGGTGACCTCGCCCGCTACACGCTGGCGTCCATCATCGTCATGGTGTTGGGCCTGATCATCGGTTTCCGTCCTGATGGCGGGCTGATCGGGGTCGTGGCATCGATCGCACTGTTGCTGCTGTTCTCGTTCTGCATGTCCTGGATTTGGACGATGTTCGCGATGCTGATGCGCACCGAGCAGGCAGTCATGGGTGTCTCGATGTTCATCCTGTTTCCGCTGACGTTCGCCAGCAACATTTTCGTCGACCCGTCGACGATGCCCGGCTGGCTACAGGCGTTCGTCAACGCCAACCCAATCACCAACTTGGTGACGAGCATTCGCGGATTGATGGCAGGCAGCCTCGACACGAATCAGCTGATGCTGGTGTTCGCGTGGTGTGCCGGTTTCCTCATCCTGTTCGGACCTCTGACGATGCGGCTCTACAACCGCAAGACGTAAACCGTCCGCGTACGACCCCGTCTGTATACGACACGGTCTGGGTATTACACGGTCTGGCCTGCACTCGCTGAGAGTGCAGGCCAGAACTGTTTATCGCTGTGAGCGGCGCGAACGATCAAACACTGTGAGCGGCGCGAACGATCAAACACCGTGAGCGGCGCGAACGATCTAACTCCGCGTGACCAGCACGAACGATCTAGCCGCGTGTGAGCAGCGCGAACGACTCAACATGATGGGTCAGGGGAAACGCGTCAAACGCGCGTACCTGATCGAGCTGGTATCCGGCATTGACGTAGAGCGCCACGTCGCGGGCAAACGATGCTGGGTCGCATCCGATATGGACGATGCGCTCGGGGGTGGCAGCAGCTACCTGGGCGATGACTTCTTTGCCGGCACCGGAACGCGGCGGGTCAAGAATCACCACCTGCGGGGACGACGCGAGCTGACCCAGCGTGCGTTCGACTTTGCCGCCGTGGAAACGCACCTGCTGAAGGTCGCTCAGGGAGGCTTTCCCGTCCTGGACTGCGGTGCTGGAGAACTCCACTGACTCGATAACCCCGGTCGGGCCTACCTCGTCGGCGACAGCGGCAGCGAACACGCCGACTCCGCCGTACAGATCCCACACGGTGCTGCCTG
>JAAYXN010000346.1 GCA_012515885.1 Rhodococcus sp. (in: high G+C Gram-positive bacteria) | reverse complement strand
TGGTGCGGCAAATGGTATCGGCGATCGCGGTATTCTCGGCCATGGGTCCTGTCGGTGTTCGTGGTGTGGGTGTCAGAACTTTCACCCTGACACCACAGGACCCACCTACCTCGCCACGACTCGCCGCCGGGCCCACCATGCGCAGCCCGTCCCGCCCCTACATGTAGTGGTAACCAGAACCGGTTCTACGCACCGTCAAACCGGAAGAGCCATCAAACGCTCGCCTACCGGATGGCAGGAGTGTCCTGGTACTCCTCTACGCACAACCGCTCAAGTGAGTTGCTGCCCTACATGCCGACGCCATGGGAAGACGGTGCGGATGCCAATGACCTCGCCCACCGATCGAACCTAAGGGCCAGCCACTGGCTGCGCGATCGCCGCTGCGGTGTGGCGCCCTCGCTACGCGGGGCACCGCATTAGAGAACCACGATGCGAGCGCCGTGCACGATCAGTGGCCGCTTCCGAGTCTGCCAGACATACGGTCCAACCGTTCGAGGCTCGCACCGTCGAGCCCGATGATGGTGAGGTTCTTGCCTTTCGCGGCGTACTTGTAGCGGATCGCGTCGAGAGTGGCGACAGTGGAGGCGTCCCAGATGTCGGCGTCGGAGAGGTCGATGGTGACGTTCTCCGGATCGTCAACGTAGTCGAACTGATACACGAGGTCGTTGCTGGAAGCGAAGAACAGTTCACCGGAAACGCGGTACACACGGGTGTCGATCGCACCGTCATGGTCAGTGTCGGCATCGGCGACCTTCTCGACGTTGGTCATGTGGGCAACGCGCCGGGCGAAGGCGACCATCGCGGTGAGCACGCCGACAATGACGCCGTAGGCCAGGTTGTGGGTGACTACTGTGACCACCACAGTCGCAGCCATCACTAAGGTTTCACTGCGCGGCATCATCTTCAGCGTGGCCGGCCGCACGCTATGCCAGTCCATCGTGCCGACGGCAACCATGATCATCACCGCTGCCAGCGCCGCCATCGGCATTAATGCGACAACGTCACCCAGACCCACGACGAGAATCAAGAGGAACACGCCGGCCAGAAACGTCGAGATCCGGGTGCGCGCCCCAGATTCCTTGACGTTGATCATGGTCTGCCCGACCATTGCGCAACCGCCCATACCGCCGAAGAAGCCGGTGACGATGTTTGCCGATCCCTGTGCCCACCCTTCGCGGGTCTTGTTCGAGTGCGAGTCGGTGATGTCATCGACGAGCTTGGCTGTCATCAGCGACTCCAACAAGCCGACCAGCGCCATCGCCAGGGCGTACGGCGCGATGATCGACAACGTATCCAGGCTCAGCGGCACGTTCGGAATGAACAGCGACGGAAGCGACGAAGGCAGCTCACCCTCGTCGCCGACGTTCGGCACCGTCAGAGAAAAGCCCACGGTGATCGCCGTGAGGACGACGATGGCGACCAGGGGTGCTGGCACCGCCGATGTCAGTTTCGGCAGGAAGATCATGATCAATATACCGGCAACCACCATCGGGTACACCAGCGCTGGAACCCCCATCAGGTGAGGCAGCTGAGAGGTGAAGATCAAGATCGCCAGCGCGTTGACGAACCCGACCATCACGCTGCGCGGGATGAACCGCATCAGTTTCGCGACCCCGAGGACGCTGAGCACGATCTGGAACACGCCCGCCAGAATCACTGTGGCGATGAAGTAGTCCATCCCGTGCTCGCGGACCACGGGAGCGATCACCAGCGCGACTGCGCCGGTGGCAGCGGAGATCATCGCGGGGCGGCCGCCGAGGAAGGCGATCGTCACGGCCATAGTGAAGGAGGCGAAAAGGCCCACACGCGGGTCGACCCCGGCGATAATCGAGAACGCGATCGCCTCCGGGATCAACGCCATCGCCACGACCAGACCCGCCAGTACCTCCGTTTTGAGGATCCTTGGCGACCGCAGCGCCTGCGCCACCGTCACCAAGTGATCGTCGCCAGGAGAACCGGTCGGGTGATCATGGCCGCCGAACCTTCGAAAACGCAATCGCGACATGAACAAGCACACTCCTTCAGAGGTGAAACGGTGGTGGTCGCCTCATTGCGACCTCGGCTAACGTCAACGCTGCCGACCAGCAACACCCAGCCTCCGAATGGGGGCGCGCCGACAGATGGCACCTGGACAGATCGATCTAGCCAGGCGGTTCGATCAGGCAAACAACAGATCAGTCGAGAACGTCATGAGGCCTCTGGGCGCCCCGCTCGTCCAACATTTCAGCGAACGCCCTGGCCTCAGTGATACGACTACGCAGAGCATCGATCTTCCCCCGGACTCGCTCAGCGAACGCCAGCAGCACGTCTTGTGCGGCAGCGCAGTCCTCGACCTCGGCCGCCGGGTCAGCGAGCTGATCACAAGCGCGCAGTACCGCACCCATCTCCTCGAGCGTGAAGTCCAACGGCTTCATCTGCTTGATCAGCAGAAGCCGTGCGATCGTGTCATCGTTGTAGAGACGGAACCCGCCCTCAGTGCGCTCGGCGACCGGTAGCAGCCCAACCTCTTCGTAGTATCGGATTGTCCGAAGGCTCAACGACGTACGCTCGGCAACTTCACCGATGTGCATGCGCTGCGTCGAGCCGGCGGCACCATCGCTGTTAGACACCGCCACTCCTCGTAGTCCTCCGATCAATCACACCAGAACTATACCCTCACGTTAGATATATGAGGGCTGGACGTTGGTTACGCCGCCCCGAAAAAGTCGTGATGCTGGCGGCCGTCCACCTGCTGGCTGGCGACGCGACGGGGCTTCGGCGTGCTGTCGACGATCGATCGAGCAGCCCGGCAACGCCGTGGCGCGCCGCCGGTTGACCCACTTTGAGGCCCATGTTCGCGAGATTCCCACCTCGACCGACAGATGGGCGATCGGCTGGGTCTTGCATCGCTCAACCACCCGACGGCGGTCTTCGATACTCGACGGCGCGTTGGCGTGAGTTACGACGCTTTCCCGGTCGTCTTGGCGGGCTGGGGCTCGCTGCTCTGGGCGGGGATTGCGGACGCCGTTGCGATCACGGCGAGGAGCGCTACTGACATGAGGACGAAGGCGGCTCTGTCGGTGCCGGCGATAGCGGCGGCGGTGGTCGCGGCTGCGAGGCCAATCGCGCCGCCGAACTGCTTCGCTGTGTTCATCAGTCCAGAGGCTGCGCCAGCATGTTCGGGACGAACGCCTGTGGTGACGAGCGCGGCGAGCGGTGTGTTCATCAGGCCACCGCCGATCCCAATCATGGCGGTGGGAACCAGGACCGCGACAGCGAAGGGACCGTCGTCGACGACTGTGAGCCAGAGCAGTCCGGGAACGGCGACGACGGCACCGATCACGATCAGCACCCGAGGTGCGTGTCGGTTCATCAGGCGCGGTGTGAACCACAGGTTCACAGTCAGCATGCTGGCGGTGAGTGGGAGGAACGCCAGACCGGCCTGGATCGGCGAATAGCCAAACTGGGTCTGCATCCGGTACGTCAGGAAGTACCATAGCCCGACTTGGAAGCATGCCCCGGTCAACGCGGTCGCGATATTGCCGAGGACGATCAGCCGGTCTTGCATGAGATCGCTCGGTACGAGCTTGTGAGACGTGCGGCGCTGCTGCAGGACGAGCAGGACGAACATCGCGACCGCGAGCGAACCCACGACGGCGAGAAGGCCACCTGGGACTCCCTCACCTGCGACGGATAACGCGTATATGGCGCACGTGAACGCGGCTGTTGCCAGCCCTGCGCCGATGAAGTCGATGCGCCCTGCGCCGCACCGGTCAGTGGTCCGTCGGTGGAGAACGAGTGCCGCGATGACGACACAGGCCCCGATGGGAAGGTTGATCAATAGGGTGGCTCGCCACGAGATCAGGTCGGTGAGCAACCCGCTGGCGATGTTGCCAAACCCGCCCCCAGCCAGGCTCACCGCAGTCCAGACAGCGATGGCTCGCGTTCGTTCCGGACCCTCAGCGTGGGTG
>JAAYXN010000345.1 GCA_012515885.1 Rhodococcus sp. (in: high G+C Gram-positive bacteria) | reverse complement strand
GGTCGGTCTTTTGCGCCTGGCTGGATGGGACAACATCGCTGCCGGGTTGCGGCACCATGCCCGCCATCCCGATCAGGCGCTCGCGCTGGCCTTGACCTCATGAAACCGACAATTCCGGGGCCCTGGCGGCAGTGCCCATGCGAGATACCAATCAGTTGACGGTTAGCGGCGGTTCCCCTGTCCTGGGATGAAAGTCAGCTGAGGAGTTGCTTTTTGGCGGTGGCGAATTCATCGTCGGAAAGCACACCGGTGGTGTGGAGTTCGCCGAGTTGCTTCAGTTTCGTAACCAGATCATCGGCAGACGCTGGAGCTGGTGCTGGTGCTGGTGCTGGTGCTGGTGCTGGTGGACCCTGCGGTGGGAGCGGCGGCGGCTGCTGCTGCTCTGAATACGCCGACTTCTCCGCTGCACGGCGCTGGCTACGTCGGTTGATGGCGTTGGATGTGGTGGTAGCTGTTCCCGCGACGACGGCGGTGCGGGCGACAGAGCCGAGCAAGCCTGGACGGCCACGGCGTCCATTCCTAAAGACCATGCGACTTACCTTTCTACTGGGGTTGGCGACTCTCTTATGTTGCTATTAGGGCGGCCTCGACGACGTCTCGCGGCACCTGAATGTGCAGTTCAACGGCGCCTCCGGTGCTACGCACTTCTTCGGCAAGTGTGCGTGCCCACGTCTGCTCGTACACGATCACTACTGCGGCAGTACCCGGCGCCATTGAGGAGCGGACGATGTCGAGGTCGTTTTCGCTGACCAAACCGAGTGGACTGACGGTCAGTGCGTCGAGTCCGGTTTCAGCGAGCGATTCGTCGGCTTCGATGAGAGTGACTTGGCCGTCTTGGTTCTTCGCTAGATAGATCAGATCGAGCACCGTGACATATCCGCGGCCCAGCACGTCAGTGAAGGCTGCGGTCACTTCCGGTTCGATTCGGATTCCAGGGAATGACAGGACAACAATTTCGACGGGGCCGACAGTAGGCGGCTGTGTCATATGCTCGATCCTTCCGAAATGTCGGTTAGTTCCCGAGTAGCCGTTGGGATTGTTATGGGGTCACGATCGCGAAATCCGGGTCCGGTGAATCGAGGTGTCCGATCAGTGCAGACAGAACAGCGATATCGCCGTCCGCCTGCACGGATCCGTCTTTGATCATCGAGGTCAGATCTGCACCCGCCAGGAGTGCTTGATGCAGGTCACGATTTGTCAGGGTGATGGTGACGTCAGGGGCCGGGAATTCAGTGTCGTCGAGATCAAAATGCACGAGCAGACCGTTGCGTAGTTCGGCACGATGAGTGATCGATTGATCGCTCACCCGCCAGTCAATCGTGATCCGCGCGTCCCACGCCCCAGGGCCGTCGACTCGTAGGGCGAGCGCGTCGAAGACCTGCTCGACGGTGAGCGCACCGGCGATGTCAGCGGATGCTGTCGACAGCGGGGTGCCGATGCTGCCGTTACGCAGTTCGTAGGCACCCATCAGGAAAAAGTTTCGCCACGTGCCGTTTTCGGAGCCGTAACCGAGTTGTTCCAGAGTGTCAGCTTGCAACGCTTTCGCCTCGGTGTTGTCTGGGTCGGCGAAAATAACGTAGTTCAATACCTGTGCAACCCAACGGAAATCACCCTCGTCGTACGAGCGACGCGCTTTGGCAAGTACGTCAGCTGCACCGCCCATGAACTCGACGTGCCGCTTCGCTGACGCGACCGGCGGATGTTCCCACAGGTTCG
>JAAYXN010000344.1 GCA_012515885.1 Rhodococcus sp. (in: high G+C Gram-positive bacteria) | reverse complement strand
TGCCGGTTCGGGTTGCTGTCGCGACATCACTCGCATCGTTGGGGTCCTGAACCGATGCGTCCTGGTCACCGAACTGGAAGAGCGTCGACGCTGCCTTGCCGTCGTCGGACCAGTTGTGCGTCAACACATCGCTGACGAAGTCCTGCCCATGTTCCGGGTCGGTGACGGCCTCCTGCACCGCGATCTTGTCCGGACCCACCGCCTCGAAGATGCTTTCGGTGAAGTCTGTCTCCTGCGTGCCTTTACCGTCGACCGTGAAGTACTGGAACTTGTGGTCGGGGCTCTGTTCGTGTGCGACCTGCGCATCGAGGTATTGGCGTCCCACGTCCATCAGATGATGATCGAGGTCGCTCCCGGCCTGGAACTCTGGGTCGCCAGCAGAGACGATCTGCGCAATCGCCTGGTTGTCGGCCACGCCGTTCAGCGCCGTACTCGGTGCCAACGAGTAGCCGGTCCCCTCGAATCCCGTCACCACGAGATCGTCCCGGGTCAATGATTCCTCGATCTGATCCGGTAGCAACCCGATCCCACCCTTGGTGGGCACTTCGGAGTCACCCTTGACTGATGCGGTCACCTTCTCGTTCGACACGAGCTGGAACGAGTTCGCCACGGCACGCTGTGTGTCCGGCGGCAGTTTGTCCATCAGCTGCTGAATCTCCTGGGGACTCTTACCGTCGAGGGACCGGCTGAGCTGGTTCAGGTACTCCATCTGTGATGCAGGAATTGTTGCGGGGATGCCGCTTTCGAGCGCATCGAGCTGTTCCGGCGTCAGCGTGGCGGCTTCGTTGATGCGCGCAATCTGTTCGGGAGTCAGTGATTCTGGGTTCGCCGCCAGATCGGCCGCGTCCGATCGGCCTTGATCTGCGCCGAGTGTGGCCGCTGAAGTGAACTTCGCCCGGAGGGCTTCCCTACCGGCGTTCAGCGCATCTTTCACGGTCTGGTCGGCCTGCTCGGCAGCGGTGGCGGAGTCCGTGATTTCGCGATGCCAGTCCTGCATGTCCTGGACTCGTTGCTCGTCCGGGTTCGTTGCCGTGTCGGTGACGCCGAGATTCTCCGATACAAGGAAGCCTGCCGCCTCGGCGCCCGTGATGGCATGGCGGGCGCGCTGCAGTGGGGCATCCACCTCGTGGAATCCCTGCTTGGCGCGGTTGGCCAGCGCCTCGAGGGCATCCACCACGACCACCGCGGTCTTCTTGTCGGCATTGGCACGATCCTGGGCGGCCTCTGCGGTGACACCCTCCCAGTAGGCGTCGTTCACCTTAGTCACACCATTGACGTATCGGGTGAACAGATCCTCGACTTCGGTTCCGAGCGCTATCCAGGCGTCGCCGATGTCGGTGAGTGCGGTGGGGTTCCAGGCGTTGATCTGGGTACGAGTGAGGCTCATGACTGCTCGCTCCAGGCGCCTGTGGCGTTGGTGTACGCCGTGGCCAACTTCTCCGCGTTGGATTCGTCCTGATTCCGGTATTCCTGCGCGGTGTTGACCATGATCTCCCCGGTTTCACCGAGGCGCTCCTTGATCGCCGGCACCAACGCCCTGTCGATCAGATCACCAGAGATACTCGACGCCTCGAGGACGGAGCTCATCATCCCACCGGGCGTCGACAAGAACGGACCTGCCGCTGGGCCGGTCCGAAGCCCACCAGCCTCTTCGGCGAGATTCTTGAGCACACCCCCCAGTTGATCCAGCTGGTCCAAATCCGCACTGAACGATCCCACAGCTTCCCCCTACATTCCGATCACGCGAAATCGGAGTGATACTACTTGGCCGGGTAGTGGCCTCAGCTGTTGACGCGGGCCAACGCCGCTGCGCTCGACGGAAGCGTGATTGCGGACCTCATGCTGGCCACCCACGAGCTTTGCCGTCCATCCAGGCGATCACATCGCGCCGCTCCTCGAGCAGAATCATCGCCGCTGTGGGGGCAACCTTGACCGACAGGACTCCCCGACCACCGCTGAAGCTAGGGCGCTACGAACCCACCCACGCCGGGCAAGGTGGGTTGGCCCTTGTTCGTTGCAAGGTTGGCGCTCGTCACTGCTACGGCGAACACGACCGGGCCCGAACCGGTGCGCACTGTGGCATGGGTAGGCGCGGGGTCCGGGAAGTAGTCGCACGCCTTGAGAAGGGTGCTCCCGTGATCGCCGGTGGCGAGGTTCTGGTAGTTGACCTGCAGCATCGCGCCACCGGCCGTCGTGCCGCACACCTGCGGACTGAAGTGGGTCGAGAAGGTGGTCTCACCGGGCCTCGCCGAGGCCTGGGCCAGCAGCGACCCCGAATACGCCCCAGGCACCGGGAGTCCACTGACCCAGAGTCCCGAAGCTGCGAACTGATAGACGGGGATGGGCGCTGGGCCGACCACCGGACCAAAAGGGTCAGCGGTGGCCGGCGCCGCAAATGCAACGGCCGCACCGAGGCCCGTCAGGGCTCCCAGTGCGGCCACGCGCAGTCGTTTCAGGGCAGGCATGCCCCGATTCAACCTCATTCCCGAGGTCAGGGGGCCATAAATCCACCAACGCCGAGCGTCGACGGCTGACCGGCGTTGGGCTTGTAGTGCGCACCCTTGACCGACACGGCGAACGCGACCGGTCCGGACCCGGTGTGCACGGTGACGTGGCTCGGGGCAGGTTCGAGGTAGTTCGGGCAGGGCTTCACAACCGCTGTTCCGCGGTCACCGGTTGTCACGTTGACGTAGTTGACATGGACGAATACGTCTCTCGCCGTGGTCGCGCATGTCGACGGGCTGAACGGAACCGAGAACGTGGTTTCGCCGCGCACCGGAGTGGTCGATGCGTGAACTCCAGCCGCGTAGGGGCCGGGGATGACGAGTCCGCTGACTCCCAGCCCGACGGCCGGAATCTGGTAGACGGAAACGGGCGCCGGACCGATCACCGGTTGGATGGGCGCGGCGGTCGCCGTCGGTGCCATACCGGCCGTCAAGCCGATCGTGGCGATGGTGCCGAGAAATCCGAGCTGCAAGCGTCGTGCTGTGCGCATTCATGACTCCCAAATTGTGGTGGCGTCGAGATCTCGATCAGTGCATCGGCGTGTGCGAGTCCGGCGTTACGGGGACGGACAACGGCCGATGCGACTACCCTTCGAGTACAGACGGTTTCACACCGATACGAGGGTTGGGTGCATCATGCGCCGATTACTCCGCGCGCTGGCAGTCTCGGTTCTGTTCGTGGTCTCGGTGGTGGGTGCCTCACCACTCTCGACCGCTCAGCCGCCCGGATATTCGGAGCAGCTACTGCACTTCTCCGTCCAGGTCGGACCGGATAATTCACAGCGCTGCACCATCGTCGGGAAACTGTTCATTCCCGATACCGCGTCCCCAGTCGAGCGGGTCCCGGCGATCTTGACCACCAACGGTTTCGGTGGCTCGTACCAGGACCAAGTTCCCCTCGCTCGAACCGCGGCCATGAATGGCTATGCGGTACTGACCTATTCCGGACTCGGGTTCGGGGGTTCGTCCTGCAAGATCTCCCTCGACAGCCCTGACTACGACGGCCGTGCTGCCGCGCAGCTGGTCAGCTTCCTCGGCGGAGCCGACGGAATCGGATTCTCCGACACCGCACTCACGCAACCCTTTTCATTGCCCGACGTGATCGTGCGCGATACGACCGATCATCATGGCAACGCCTCCACTCACGACCCCCGAGTCGGGATGATCGGTACTTCTTACGGCGGCGGAGTCCAATTCGCCGCTGCCGCCACCGATCCCCGCATCGACACCATCGTCCCGATGAACACCTGGAACGACCTGTCGTATTCGCTCACCCCCAACGGCACGTCTGTCACATCGGGGGTGTCCACGTCGGCGCCAGGGGCGGCGAAGGTGCTGTACTCGTCCCTCTTCTTCGCGAGCGGTGTCGTCAACCCCCGGGCAGCCGGCTACCTGACAGACCCCGCACGCGCCGAGGGATGCCCGAACTACCTGCCGTTCGTCTGCACTGCGTTCGCGCAGGCAACCGTGCTGGGGACTGTGGACCCACAGGTCACCGCGACGTTCCGTGAGCATTCGGTGGTCAGCTACGTCGACAGAATCAATGTTCCCGTCCTGCTCGCACAGGGCCAACAGGACACCTTGTTCGATTTGAACGAGGCGACCGCGACCTACGAAGCACTGCGGGCAAGGGGCGTCGAAACCAAGATGATCTGGCATTCCTGGGGTCACAGCCACCGCGCCCCGGCACCCGGCGAGTTCAGCCACACGGCACCCGATCCGAACACCCAATACGAAACCGGGCGCATCTTCGACTGGTTCGACCACCACCTGAAAGACACCGGCGTCGACACCGGGCCACAGTTTGCCTACTTCCGAAACTGGGTGGAATACAACGGAAATGCCGAACCCGCGTACGCCACGAGCGAGGACTACCCAGTCGGCACTGGCCACGAAATCCACTTCCCCGACGCGGGTGCGCGAACCATCACGACAGGGCCCGCAGGGCTGCCGACCGGACTCGAAGCCCCCAACGTCGACCCGTCCGTACCCGTGCCGACGGCGGCGCTACCCGGTACGCACGCCGCGTGGACAACACCACCGCTGCCGGAGCCACTCGACTTAGTCGGAGCCCCCGCAATCACGCTGCACGTGCAGTCGCCGGGCGAACCCGTGGTGTTTCTGAAGCTCTACGACGTGGCGCCCGACGGCAGCGCCAGTCTGATCAACGGACTGACCATTCCGGTACGCATCACCGACCAGGCCGCACCGGTCCCGATCACGTTGCCTGCCATCGTGCACCGGTTCGACACCGGGCACTCGATCCGCCTGGAAGTGGCCGGCGGAGACGTCAGTTTTCGCGGTGGGCTCGAATCCACCACGGTGACGCTGTTCAGCGACGGTTCCGGACCGCTGGTTCTTCCTGTGACCGGGTGAGCAGTCACTTTCTGTGCGGGTTATGGTGCAAGTCACCATCATGAATTACGAGGAGTGAACGTGGAAATTCAGGGAACCGCCGCACTGGTCACAGGAGGCGCTTCGGGTCTCGGAGCCGCCACCGCCAAGCGTCTCGCCGACGCGGGAGCCACCGTCTTCGGACTGGATCTGGCGCAGTCCATCGAACGGGCCGGTGACAACGTCCCCGCGGGCGTCACCCTCATCCCCGGCGACGTCACCAGCGAAGAGGACGTCAAGGCCGCCCTCGAGAAGATCGCCGAGGCGGACGTGGCGCTGCGCATCGTCGTCAACTGCGCGGGCGTCGGCTGGGCCGGACGCATCCTGTCGAAGAAGGGTCCGCACGACCTGGACCTCTTCCGCACAGTGATCACAGTCAACCTGCTCGGCACGTTCAACGTCATGCGCCTCGCAGCCGAAGCCATCTCCAAGACCGAGACCGTCGACGACTCGGGACAGCGCGGCGTCGTCGTCAACACCGCGTCCGTGGCCGCATTCGAGGGCCAGATCGGGCAGATCGCGTACTCCGCATCGAAGGGTGGCGTGCACGGCATGACCGTTCCCGCCGCACGTGACCTGGCGCAGTTCGGGATCCGCGTCAACACCATCGCCCCCGGCATCATCGACACCCCGATGCTTGCGGGCGTGACCGACGAGTACCGCGCCGGTCTCGAAGCTGGTGTTCCGTTCCCGTCGCGTCTCGGCAACCCGGCCGAGTACGCGCAGCTCGTTCAGATGATCACCGAGCACGACTACCTCAACGGTGAGACCATTCGTATGGATGGTGCGCTCCGCATGGCACCTCGGTAAAGCGACTCCGTCGCCCGTGCGTGGCCCGCGAGTCTCTGCACTCGTAGGCCACGCACGAGGCGCGAAGCGCCCTCAGGAGGATCCCAATGGGTTTGTACGGTGACCAAATCGTTCCGCGGCTCGTGAACATCAGCTGCGGGATCAAGATGACCGGGCCGAACCGGCAGCGCGCCTGCGCCGGTTTGCACGGTCAGGTGATGGAGATCGGTTTCGGCTCGGGTCTGAACGTCCCGTTCTATCCTTCCGCCGTGACGTCGGTGAGCGCCGTGGAACCGTCCGACGTCGGCTGGAAGCTGGCGAGCGAGCGGTTGGCGGAATCACCAGTCACAGTCGAACGATCCGGGCTCGACGGGCAATCCCTGCCCTTCCCGGACGACACGTTCGACACCGTCCTGTCGACCTGGACGATGTGCACCATCCCCGATCTCGATGCCGCGCTCGCCGAGGTGCGGCGCGTCCTCAAACCCGGTGGCACGCTGCATTTCGCGGAACACGGCCTCGCCCCCGACGCAGGTGTCAGGCGCTGGCAACGTCGCCTCGAGCCCATCCAGAAAACCGTCGCC
Source organism: Rhodococcus sp. (in: high G+C Gram-positive bacteria) (assembly GCA_012515885.1). Taxonomy (GTDB): domain Bacteria; phylum Actinomycetota; class Actinomycetes; order Mycobacteriales; family Mycobacteriaceae; genus Rhodococcus_F. The sequence goes on along the minus strand of JAAYXN010000344.1, from coordinate 1,623 downwards.
GGTGGTTGCCACCTCACTCGCGACATTCCCACTTTCCTGACCACCGCAGGCTTCGACATCCAGGAACTCGACACGTTCTACGAAGAGTCCGTGCCCAAGCCTCTCGGGGCAATGTCCATCGGCCACGCCACTCCCCCTGTGCGTGAGTAGCGAGTCTCTGCACTCGTTAAGCGCTCACAGGCCTTCGGCCATCGGGATCTCCTGCTCCGCCCGGTCACTCATCCATTCGCGCAGAACTTTGGTGGCGATGACGTCGTCCTCGTTGTATTCGAGGATGCGTTGACGCTGGCTGACGTCCACGTCTCCGTCGTAGCCGACGGCCTCGCGGTACCAGCCCATCGACGCTTCACCGCCGGCCTCGTCGTCACGCCAGTGGAACCCGGCGACGGGTGCGATCTTCTTGAGACCCTTGCCGTTGGGGCAGACGAACTGCTCGCTCACCGCTTGATAGATGTCCACCCACTGTGGGCTGTCGATGAATTCGCGGATTTCCGCCTTGGTGGGGATGCCGGGCATGCCGGCGAAACGCTTCGCCGAATCGAGGAGCCATTTGTCCTCGGCAGCACGCGAATAGCAGTAGGCAGCGAACGTCTTTCCGGTCGCGGCGGCGGCGGCACGTTCGGCCATCAGCCAGGTCCAGAATTCCGCGAAGGCTCGTCCCTCGTCGTCGGTCGGTAGCGGCTCCCAGGTGGCGAAAGGCCGGTACACGGACACGTCCCCGGTGTTGAGCAGCGTTCCCCACAGGTACGCGCCGTGTTCCTGGTAGCTCTCCATGTCGACGTCCACTTCGATGTCGGCCCGCACCACCTGAATCTTCTCGACGCGGCGCACGAGCGGTGCGCCCGCCAGCCACGCTTTGGCGGTGATCACGGCGTCGGCGAAATCGCCGTGCGGCCAGTCCTCGATGGGTTCGTCGTCCCAGGCCGCCAGGTCGTCGATGGTGTAGCAACCGCGCTCGCGCAACAGGGTTGCCCGGGACCCGGTCGCCACCAGGCTGACGTCACGGGATTCGGTCAGCTGCTCCTTGCAGCCCGGCCACCATGGGCACGAACGGCATTCCCCGATCTGCGACGGCTTCGTATCCAACTCCCCGCGGGCCACGGCGATGCGATCGGCGAACCGCTCGTCGTAGTCGTCGAGAATCCCGGTGAGGTCGTGCACGTAGATGCAGTCTCCGCCGTACCCGATCGCGCCGCCGACGACAGCAGGCGAGGCGAGCGAGTGCCGCTCCAACATCCGGTAGATCTGCGCGACCCGCATCTGATCGCGAATCTGGCTGCGCGGCTTCCGCGTCTCGTCGACGGTGGGTTCCCACTCGAACATGCTCGACGTGACCGCGCCACGCCCGGGATCGGTAACTTTGTGGTTGACCACGATCACGGGGATGTAGCCGCCGTGGTCGACGTCCCGGATCAGAATTTCGCAGTGCCCTTTGCGCCCGGTGTCGCGCTCGGACGGCAGCACCGCGCCCCAGATTCGGTCGGCTCCCGCAACGCACGCGTCCAAGGTTGCCGCTGCTCGTTCGCGACGAGACTGCTCTGCGTCGATCACAACCCATCGGTCCGGATCAGCGGCGACGAGCTGTTCGCGCACGTCGACGCGCTTGGCTGCCGCCGACTCCTG